>JAJUKC010000031.1 GCA_029264995.1 Marinobacter sp.
GCCAGCTCTGAGCGTTCTTTCTCAAGGCCGTTCAGCTCGCCCTCAATATGGTGGCGCTGCTCGGCGAAATTGGTGTGCCGGGCCGGTTGGCTCTGGTATTCGGTGTCGAACCAGTCAAAGCCATGGTCGTTGGGCACGAACAATCGGGCGAAGGCTTCAATGGTGGCCTTGCTGTCAGCATCCAGGTCCTGGCCGGGGCTGGCCATCATCAGGCGGGGGTCGACTGCCCGCAGCGGCGCGGCAGTGGCTTCGTCCAGCTGGTTCTGCAGCTGCCACTGCTGTTTGCTTTCCCGGTCTTTCAGAGTATCCAGCTTGCGCTCCAGCTCCTGCTTCTTGCGCTGAATCTGCTCCAGTCGGATCTCCGCCTGGGCGGCGCTTTTCAGGGCAGCAAGGTGGCCTTTCTTGCTTTCCAGTTCTTCGGTCTGGATCTCGGCAATTTCCTGCAGGGTCATGTCGCCATACTGCGAGATCAGCAGCTCACCGTCTTTCTGGCTCTGTTCGGCCTGCTTGATACGCCGATCTGCGGAGCGAATCTCGCCCTTCAAACCGCTGGCATCCTGCTCCAGTTTTTTCAGGGTTTGCAGCACGTGGCGCAGAGTTTCGTTCTGTTCGTTATACGCCTCCAGCGCTACCCGGCGTTTGGCAGCAATATCAGCCAAGGCGTTGGTCACCCCGTCCCGGAAGGCGGCGAACTCGTGCTGGCTGCGCAGCAGATTCTGGTAGGCCTGGTAGTCCCGGTTCAGCTTCTCAAACCTTGGTCGCTCCTTCTCGATTCGGTTGAGCTGGCTTTGCTGCTGTTTCAGTTGGTCGTGGCGGTTCAGGAAATCGTCGATGTTGAAATCAAAGGCGTCATCGGCGAACTTCTTGTCCGCCTCGATGATGCTGGCCACCGCATTGGCCATGGCCTGGTCGTCGGCTTTCATCTCGAACAGCAGCAGAATCAGGGTGCGCAGGGACTGCACCCGGCGCTCATCCGATTCCCCCAGCGGCAATACAGAATAGCGAACCGCGTCGGCGTTCATCAGCTCACTGCTGTAGAGCATGGATTTGAGTTTGGCCGGGTCGCTGACCAGTTTCGTGTCTTTGGAGAGCTTTTTCAGGGCTTCCGACAACCGGCTGAACGACAGCTCCGGCACAGCCTGGCCAATGCCGTCTTCATCGTCGCCGTCCCAGAACAGCGGCCGTAGCTGGTCGTAACTTACCGGTACAAAGGCACGGCCATAGCTGAGCTGACTGGCGTTGTCCCGGTACAGAATCTGGCAGTGGGTGCCGGCCGGGTTCTCCGCCTCCATAATCAGGAAACTGAACTGGCTGGGAAAATAGTGCTGGTAGCTTTCCTCGTTGGTGTAGAAGCTGCCGGCACTGGCGTTTCGGAAGGCGAATTTCTTGCGGCTGTTCTTGAAGTTGTTTTCCGGCAACAGGAACAGGCGCAAGCTGTTCAAAAGGCTGGACTTGCCCAGGTTGCCCGGCCCCAGAATCAGGCCGTGGTTGTCCACCGGAATTTCCACGTAACAGAAGCCGGCGGAATCCACCAACACCAGGCGGCGGATGCCGAAGTTAAAGGTGCTCGCGCTCGCCTGTGAATCACTCATCCAGAATCATCTCCTGTTCCATGAATTTGCCGGTGGCCCGGAAGGCCTGCGCCAGCGACACAAACCCCAGATCTTCCGCCAGCGACAGGGCTTTTGTAAACCTTTCGGTGGAGTCCGGGGTTTTGCGGAAACGGCTCAGCCAAGGTTGCCAGTCAGCCGGCTGCAGATAGCAGGCCTTGTCGCCCAGTGCCGATCGCACCGATGAAAACATCTGCAGGCCGCCAGCATCGTAATCAAAGGCGCAGAGCACCTCATCGTAACCGGTCAGCCAGTTCAAATCCGCAGTACCGGTAATCCGATTGCCGCCACCGAGCACGACATCGCTGTTTGTGAGATCAACTGTCTGGCCCAGGCAGTCACCGGCAAAGGCCAGCATCTGGCGGTAGTAATAGAAATTTCGCTCGTTCTCCACCACCAGCACCCGGGGCGCTGGCCGAAAACCGATACCCACCGAATCTCCGGTAATCACCACCGAATCCGGCCGGTTGCCTGTCAGGGCGTGATGATATACCAGCAGAAAACTCACATCGGTGCCGTGGCGGTGTGAATCGCCCTTCTTCGCCGCATCTACTCTGCTAACGGGCGAAGCGGCCTGTTGCTGCAGCGCCGCAAATGCAACTTCATCAAGGATAGTTACCCGCCAGCGACTAACGCCAACTTTCTCAGTGGCGAAAAGTTCCCGATGCCGCCGGCGCAAGGCATCCGGCAGTTTTTTCAGAAAGGCCTCGTAGTTGATCGCCTGGCCCTTAAGGATTTTCGGGAGGTAGTTCTTCAATAGCTCACCTGTTCGCAGATTGTTATTATCGGTCTACCAAAATATGACACCTTATGAGCCACGGAGGGCCCATGCCAACCATCAGTGAATTCTTCGGCATTCTGATACGGATGTATTACGATGACCATAATCCTCCCCATTTTCACGCTTATTATGGGGAACACGAGGCCATCATTCTGATCGAAACGCTGGAGATTGTTGAGGGCAAACTGCCCAAAAGAGCCAAAGCGATGGTTATCGAATGGGCCTTTGAACACCGGCAGGACCTTATCGCAGACTGGCGCCTTGCCGAGCTGCACCAGCCACTGAAGAAGATAGAGCCATTGGAATGAACAGCATGCCCAGAGTCACCCATGTGGAAGCCAAGGCCGATTACGTACTGGCCGTCACCTTCGATGATGGTACTCACGGCGAGATCAGCCTTGCCGATCGTTTGTTTGGCCCGATGTTCGAGCCCCTGAAAGACCCGGCATTCTTTGCTCAAGCAAAGGTTGATGAGTTCGGAGCCATCTGCTGGCCCAATGAAGCAGACATTGCCCCGGATGCTCTCTACCGCAAAATCAAATCTGAACAAACTGGAACAGTATGTCGCTGAAGTACAAGATCGTACCCGTCACCCCCTTTGAACAAAACTGCACCCTGCTCTGGTGTACCGAAACCCACAAAGCAGCGGTGGTGGACCCTGGCGGGGACCTGGATCGCATTCTGGCGGCAGCCGAGGACGAAGGCGTGATTCTGGAGAAGATCCTGCTCACCCACGCCCACATAGATCACGCCGGCGGCACGGCGGAGCTGGCCAAATCCGCGGGGCTGCCAATTGAAGGCCCACACAAGGACGACAACTTCTGGATTCAGGGCCTGGCCATGCAGGCACAGATGTTCGGGTTTCCGGCGCCGGAGGTGTTCACGCCCAATCGCTGGCTGGAAGACGGCGACACCGTCACCGTGGGCAATGAAACCCTGGAAGTACTGCACACGCCGGGCCACACCCCAGGCCATGTGGTATTTTTCCATCGAGGCTCAAAACTGGCCCAGGTAGGTGACGTGCTGTTCAATGGTTCCATTGGCCGCACGGATTTCCCGAAAGGCGATTACAACACCCTGATTCACTCCATCCGGGAAAAGCTGTTCCCTCTGGGGGATGACGTGAACTTCATCTGTGGCCACGGGCCCATGTCTACGTTCGGCCAGGAACGAGCCACCAATCCGTTTGTGTCTGATCACCGGGGCTGAACGCCCCGGTAAAATCGCCCACTTCAGCTCTGGGACAGGCGGAACTGCTCGATGGTTTTACGCAGGGTTTCCGCCATGGCCAGCAGATCCCCTGCAATCCGCGCGGTCTCCTGGGCATCGCTGGAAGTCTGCTCGGCAGAGCGGCTGATCTCAATCACGTTCTGATTGATGGAGTCCGACACTTCACTCTGCTCGTTAGCCGCACTTTCCATTTCTTCATTCAGGCCAGTGATTTCACGCACGGCTGCAGCAATGGTTTGCAGCTCGGTTTCCACTTTCAGAATTGAATCCACCTGGTGCTGGGCGAGTTCCGAGGCATGGCGCATGGTACCGACACAATCCACCACCTCTTTCTTCAGTCCCTCAATGGTGTGGCGAATCTCCTCAGTAGACGCCTGAGTGCGCGAGGCAAGCGCCCGGACCTCGTCCGCGACCACAGCAAAGCCCCGGCCCTGCTCACCGGCTCTGGCCGCTTCAATCGCCGCGTTCAGGGCCAGCAGGTTGGTCTGGTCTGCAATCTCGGAAATCAACTCCAGCCGTGAGGCCATTTCCGTGGTCCGTTGATCCAGCTGCTCAATTCGCTGGGCTCCGTTCTGCACTTCTGCATTCAGAGACTCAATACCCTTCACGGCATTTCGCACCAGATTCTCCCCGGTTTCTGCAGATTTGGCGGTATCAGCAGATTTCCGTGCGGTGGTCACCGCATTCTCGCGAACCTGCACGGCGGAAGCCGCCATCTCAGTGGTCGCACTGGCCACCTGGTCGGTGTTTTCTTTCTGGGCAAGAACTTCCCTTTCTGTGGTCTCTGCTTTACCGGCAATGGTACGGGCCGCCGCTTCCACCTGCTCTGCGCTATCCATCACGGTATGCATGCTGGCGCGAATCTTTGCAACCATCCGATTGAAAGCACGGGAGACCGAGCCGATCTCGTCGTTTCGGGTTACGTCCAGTTCAATGGAGAGATCCGAATTACGGGAAATTTCATCCATTCGGTCGTGCAGCCGACGCAAGCGGGAAAACACCAGCCGCCCCAATACCACGGCAGTCAGTATGAAAATAACCACAAAGATCAGAATCTGAATACCGCCACTCACCATCAACTGCTGCTGCAGGCGCGCGTCACTTTTCGCCAGAGAATAGTCGACTCGAATAGCGCCAAGCACGTCCCCTTCCTGGGCCTGGTGACAGCCGAGGCAGTTCACGCCCTGATAGTTTTCGCTGGCAATGACCGGCTCGATCAGCGTGTAGACACGACCCGCGTCGTTCTCGGAATAGTGTTCTACCCGCTCACCATCCAACGCTTTCATGTCCAGTGGCTCACGGCGTTGTTCGGCGGCATTCCCTGCACCGTACATGGCATTCAGCTGATCGCTGCGGATCACCCGGACATCCAGTACGTCCTCGGGAGCCATCACCTTCTCCCGCAGAACATCGCGGTTATTAATGGTACCTGTCACCATCATGGTGTTCAGGCCATCGAAAAAGGACTTTGCCAGACCGTCCACATATTTGTGGCTGTACTCTTCGAGGTGGGCTCGCTGGGACTGGGCGCTGTAAACAACCGTAAACACGAGAATGACGGTGAAAGCCGCTGCCAGTGCTGCCAGCAACAGAAAACGGATTGAGTATTGTTTTTTCATGTGACCCCGACAACGGAAGATGATCTGGACATCCAAGAGTAATGACGGCGAATTGGCGCATAACTTTATAGATATGAATCAATTTTTTTATGACGCAGATCATCCCGACGCCCGCTCTATGACATTCGTTGCAATGTTTTACATTCATCGCGGCGCCTCCGGACCACGAGGCAAGTCAGGTTGGCCCGAAACCTGCTAAGTCTGATGCATCACGGGCTAATTCCGATATATCCGGCAGAGATTTTCCGTTCAGGGGAGATAACCATGTCATTGCTGACATCACTATTACAGGCCAGCACGCGTTTTCAGCAAGCCATGGACAACCGTGCGCCGCGCACTGACGCACCCGCCGGTAAAACCAATGAAGGCGCCGCCGCAGGTGAGCCCCAGAGCAGCAACGACGACCGATTCACACCATCCCAGAGGCAGGATCGCAACCCGGCCAGTCAGAAAACCCGGCAACTGCCACTGACCCAGTACAAACAGACGGTTGCCCAGGATTTGTCCTACGTTCGAGAAACCCTGCGGCACAAACTTGCCGAGTACAACGTGCACCCGGCAACCGCATTGAGCGTAAGCAAAACCGAGCAAGGCAGTATTCAGCTGGACGGTAAAATACCCGACCAGGTGCGGGAGAAAATACAACAGGATCTCAACAACAACCGGGGCTTTGGAGAGGCGCTGAGCCGCTTGAGTGTGACCGAACCCACCCTGCATTTCATGGATAACGCACTCAAGCTCAATCAGGCTTATGGGGTGAACAATTCCCTGCTGGATTCACTGCTCAGCGAGAACCAGCAGTTCAACGGGCTGCAAGACGTCATTCACCGCTACGACAGCCTTCGCCGCACCGCAACGCCCGCCGAGGCTGGTATTTCGGCACACCAACGCTACGCCTTCAGCCTGAACACCCGGGCCTGAAGCCCGGGTTCAAAGCAGCGATTTCACACCTGAAACGGCGCCGGATCGCCCTTGCCCACCCGCGTAACTTCGGGCACATCACCGGTAAAGTTAACCACCGTGGTGGCTTCCATACCGCAGAAGCCGCCATCGATAATCAGATCGAGCTCATGCCCGAGGATCTCGCGGATGTCGTAAGGGTCGGTCAACGGTTCGGTTTCGCCCGGCAGAATCAGGGTGCTGCTCATAATCGGCTCACCCAGCTCACCCAGCAACTCCCGGACTATCTCATTGTCCGGAACCCGGATACCGATAGATCGACGCTTGGGATGCAACAAACGGCGAGGCACCTCGCTGGTCGCGTCCAGAATGAAAGTGTACGGGCCCGGGGTAAAATTCTTCAGCAACCGGTATTGGGTATTGTCCACCTTGGCATAAACCCCGATGTCTGACAGGTCACGACACACCAGGGTGAAGTTGTGCTTGTCGTCCAGGCGCCGAATCCGCTTGATACGGTCTGCCGCCTGCTTGTCACCAAGGTGACAGCCCAGGGCGTAACCTGAATCGGTGGGATACACAATCACCCCACCCTTGCGCAAAATCTCCACCGCCTGTTTGATCAAACGTTTTTGCGGTGTTTCCGGGTGAATCTGGAAAAACTGGCTCATCCATTAGCTCCTTGTTGAAGCTTCTTGTCCATTGCCGAATCGCCTTTCGAGCCACCCATACAGTTGGGTGAATCCGGAGACGCCTGACCACTGGCCTGCCACTCTTCCGGCGTATACAGGTGCAACGCCAGAGCATGCACCGGGCCCGCCAGCTCATCGGCCAGAACCTTGTAGATCGCCTGATGACGCCGCACCTTCATCTGGCCCTCAAAATCCGCCGACACCAGCGTTACTTTGAAATGGGTTTCAGAATTGGGTGGCACCGAATGCATATGGCTCTCGTTTTCCACCGAAATCAGGCTGGCATCAAAGCCATTGGCCAGCTTCTCTTCAATGCTTTTCTGTACTTTCATCGTTCACTAACTCCTTCATAGCCGCCTACACCAATTCTTCCAGTCTACTACAGTAAGCCGCGGAAGCCCGAAGGCCTTGACACAAAAGCCCCAAAGCGACACATTCCTCTGCCAGCAATCAACCCCCAGATAGCCATGCACCTGTACATCGCTGAAAAGCCAAGCCTGGCCCGAGCCATCGCCGCCGCACTTCCCGCCCCCCACGAAAAAGGCCAGGGCTGGATACGATGCGGTAAAGGGCCGGATGCTGCCACGGTAAGCTGGTGCATTGGCCACCTGCTGGAGCCCGCCGAGCCGGCCCGCTATAACCCGGCCTGGAAGAAATGGCGGATAGAAGACCTGCCCATGTTCCCGGAGCCCTGGCAACTGGTGCCCAAAGACAGCGTGCGCCAGCAATTCAAAGTGCTCGAAGCTCTGATTCGCAAGGCCGACCTGATTACCCACGCCGGAGATCCAGACCGTGAAGGCCAGCTACTGGTCGACGAAGTCCTGCGCTATCTCGGCGCCAGGGCACCGGTGAAACGGGTATTGATTAACGACCTCACCCCCAGGGCGGTAGCCCGCGCCATCCAAAACCCCAGAGACAACCGGGAATTCCGTCCACTGTCCCATTCCGCCCTGGCGAGACAACGGGCCGACTGGCTCTACGGCATCAATCTCACCCGATTCTATACCCTCAGCTATCAAACCCAGGGGGAACAGGGTGTCTACTCCGTGGGCCGGGTGCAAACCCCGGTGCTTGGCCTGGTAGTGGATCGCGACAACACCATCGAGCACTTCCAGCCCAGGCCCTGGTACCGGGTCGAAGCCACCTTCCAGGCCAGCGAACCAGAGGCTGACCAACGCCTGTTCGTTGCTCGCTGGTTACCTGGTGACGAATTTCAGGACCATCTGGATGAGGAAAACCGGCTGCTGGACAAGTCGGTGGCCGAGCAGATTGTCGCCGCTATCAGCGGTCGACCGGGCCGAATTATCGAGGCCCGGTTCCGCGACCGCCCGGAACCGCCGCCCTTGCCACTGTCGTTGTCTGCACTGCAGATCGAGGCTGGCCGTCTGTACCGGATGGGCGCCAAAGATGTGCTCGATACCGCCCAGAACTTGTATGAGCGTCACCAACTGATTACCTACCCGAGGTCAGACAGCCGCTACCTACCAGAGGAGCACTTCAGCCAGCGGGAGGCCGTGATTCGCGCCATCGCCCGTGTCGCACCGGATTTGTCCGGATTCTGCGAGACAACAGAGACAGACCGCCGCTCTGCCGCCTGGAATGACAAAAAAGTGGATGCTCACCACGCGATTATTCCAACAGTGCGGCCCACGCCTAATGGCAAGCTGTCGTCGGCAGAACAGAAAATCTACGATTTGATCAGCCGATTTTATCTGATGCAGTTTGCACCGGATGCCGTGCACCGGGAAGGCCGGCTAACGGTCGCTGTTCAGGAACATCGCTTTCGCGCCACCGAGACGGCCATCGTCGAGCCAGGCTGGAAAACGCTGGAAATCCGCAAGCGGGAACCCGGGCAGGAGCCGGAAAAAGCACCATTGCCCAGACTGGACAAAGATGAACCGGTGCTTTGCAGTGGGGCCCACGCCAGCGAGCGCAAAACCCAGCCTCCGCAACACTTCACCGATGCCACACTGCTATCGGCCATGACCAATATTGCCCGCTTTGTCGCTGACAACGAGCTGAGGAAAACACTGCGGGAAACCGATGGCCTTGGCACCGAAGCGACTCGTGCAGCCATTATCGATACGCTGTTCCGGCGCGATTACCTGTTCCGGGAAAAACGCTTCATCCGCGCCACCGACAAGGGTAAAACCCTGATCGCGGCGCTACCGGAATCCATTCGTACGCCGGATCGCACGGCTGTCTGGGAGGCCACTCTCGAAGGCGTTCGCCGTGGTGAAGAGGACCCCAGAGCCTTTCTGGAGGCCCTCAAGAATGAAATCCGCGGATTCATGGCGCAAACACCCGCTGCAGCTTCGGTTAATTCCGAGACACCAGGCGCCGCCATTCACTGTCCGAAATGCCGGGCGCCGATGGTTGAACGGGAAGGCAAGTTCGGGGCTTTTTTTGCCTGCACCCGATACCCCGCCTGCAAGGGCACCCGCCCCCTGGAGGACCATCAACCCGAGGACGGCACCAGCCAGAAACCGGTGCCTTGCCCGCATTGTTTCTCTCCACTGGTAAGACGTAAAAGCAAAAAAGGCTGGTTCTGGGGCTGCAGCAATTTCCCTGGCTGCCGACAAACAGTTGATGACCACAACGGCCAGCCCGCGGTGGACTTACGGAATTCTACATAACGATACTGAACGGGAACTCATTTTTTGGGATAATCCCCCACACTGCAGGGTCTGATCAAGGCCTCTGCGCTACGGTACATAAACCAGGCAATACGATCGAGGGCCAGGCTTAATGCGCATTGCTCTGCTGGAAGACGAACACGAACAGGCGCAGCACATCCAGTCCATCCTTTCAGAGAAAGGACATCACTGTGACAGCTTTCCGACCGGCCAATCGTTTCTCGGTGCCGTTTTGCACCGCAGTTATGATCTGATCATTCTGGACTGGCAGATTCCGGACATGACCGGAATCGAGGTACTGGAGAACATCCGGGCACAGCTTAACTGGCCCGTACCCGCCATTTTCCTGACCCAGCGTGACAGTGAAACCGACATCGTTCGCGCCCTGGATGCCGGCGCCGACGACTATATCGCCAAACCGGCACGGGCGGCTGAACTGGTCGCACGCATCAATGCACTGGCCCGCCGCAGCAACCCGGAAATCGAAAAGGAGGTTCTGGTCTACGGGCCCTTCGAGATCAACACCAACCAACGCATAATTCTCCTGCACGGGGAGCCACTAACGCTCACCGACAAGGACTTCGACCTGACCCTGTTCCTGTTCCAGAACCAGGGCCGCCTGCTCACCCGCGAAATGCTGCTGGAGCGGGTGTGGGGATTGACCAGGGACATCAATACCCGCACGGTGGATACGCATATGAGCCGCCTTCGCAGAAGGCTCGGGCTCAACCCTGAAAACGGATTTCGCATCAAGACCATCTACCAGCGTGGCTATCGGCTCGAAGCCATCAAGCCCGGTGACGCAAACGAAATTCGGAACGATGACACTGCAAATGCCTGACGCTCTGAGCAAGCACCTGAAAATCCTGACCTTCCTTGCACTGGCGTTCATGGTGCCAGCGACCACGGTCGCGGAGCTGTCAATCGCACGGGGTTCTGCAGTATCCGGCAGCCAACAACGGGACAATGCCCCGGAGTGGGTTTACACCTTGCGCCAGGGTGATACGGTTACGAGCATAACCCAGACACTGCTTTCCCAGCAGACCACACGGCAACGACTGCTGGAGCACAATGGCCTGGCCAGCAACGCTGAACTCGGCGCCGGGGATACCCTGCGCATACCGGTAAACTGGCTGAAACGTCAGCCCGAACCGGCCCGGGTGATTGCGGTCACCGGCAACGTGCAACAGATCTCCGGAATGGATGGGCGAAAACTCCCTCTGTCCGAAGATTCGATTGTCCGGGTTGGCGACGAAATTCTCTCCGGTGCGGGATCGGCAACCATTGAACTGGCCGACGGCTCGGAACTTCGGATCTCCCCCAACTCCCGCCTCATGTTCAATCGACTAACCCAATATGGCAAATCCGGCATGGTCGACACCCGGCTTCGCCTGCAACGAGGTGAGGTTCACACCCGGGTTCGCCCGGTCATTGAAGGCGGGGCCCGCTTCGAAATCGAGACGCCATCCGCTGTCGCCGCCGTCCGGGGTACGGTGTTTGCCATGCAAGCCAGCAGCAACGGCAGCAGCGTGCAGGTAACCGAAGGCGTGGTGGACTTCGGCCAGCCAGGCAACACCCGTCGCATTCCAGCCGGCTATGGCGCGAGCGTCTCCACCGCCAACGGAGGCGCCCTGAATATTCGACAGCTTCCGCCGGCGCCAACCATGAATCCCTTGCCATCGGTGCTCACGAAGCTTCCGGCCGAGCTGACCTGGCAGGCAGGCGGTTACCCGGCCTACCGGCTGGACATTTTTGACCAGGCATCCGGCACCTGGGTGCAGAGCCGGGATATAGCCGGAACCCGTTTTGACATCGCCCAACTCGACAACGGCCGCTACGAAATCCAACTCGCCGCGGTTGATCAGCGCGGTATCGCCGGAATGCCCGGCACCGCCGAACTTGAGGTAGACCTCCGGGCCAGAAAGCCCGATCTCACCGCCCCGGCCGATGGCGAGAGCGTGAATGACGACATGCCGGAGTTCCGCTGGCAGCTGAATGGCGCCAACGAAGTTGCCCGAGTGGAGATCGCTGAGGATGACAGTTTCCGGCAACTGATCACAACCAGCGAGTGGGCTCCGGAAAGCCGTGCTCTTCCGTCCCGCCCATTGAGTCCCGGCCAGTATTACTGGCGTGTCGTCACAGAAGCGGGAGGCAGCTCTGTTGCTACCTCCGAGCCACGCAAGATCGTGGTTAACGGTACCCTGCCGCCGGTCCGGATTATCAGCGTGAACTATCTGGACAGCCAGGTTCGGGTTTTCTGGGAGAACATCGACACCGCCACGGATTACCGACTGCAACTGGCTGAAGAGCCGGCGTTTCGCAATATCATCAAGGAAGCCGATATCGCCGATACCACAGCGGCCTTGCGCCTGATTCCCGGAAGAAGGTATTTTGTCCGCGTCAAAGCGCTTTCTGACGGCCCCCTTGCCAGTCGCTGGGGCCCGGGCAGGGAGCTGTATCTCGACTAACCTTCTACGACAACAAGGCCGATGCGAAGGGACTGGTTACCGATAACAACAACACCGTGGTCCTTGGGCCTGCTACTCGTCACCACCCTGCTACTGATTCAGGCGACTGAGCTGCCGAGTCGAATCAACGACTGGATGTATGACAGGGCGATCACAACCTGGCCAGCTCCCGTGGATGATTCCGTGGCTATCATTGCCATTGATGAATTCAGCCTGGAACAGATTGGCCGCTGGCCCTGGGACCGAAGCCTGCATGCCTCGCTGATCGACACATTGCGGCAAGCCGGTGCACAGACCATTGTGCTCGACATCCTGTTTCCGGAAGCCGGTCCGGGCGATGAGGAACTGGCCGGCGCCATGGCCCGTCACGGTAACGTTGTATTGCCCGCCTACCTTACCGCGCCAACCCGGGAACGGCTGATCAGCGAACAACTTCCCACACCTGATTTATCACATGCTGCTGCAGCACTGGGCCATGCCCATATTGAACTGGATGCAGACGGTGTTGCCCGAGGCCTCTATCTATACAATGGCCTTGCCGGGCGGTTATGGCCGACCCTGTCACTGGCAGCGTACCTGCCAATGCCGAAGCAGACGCAGGCACAATTGCCGAACTACATCAATGTCCGCGAGGATTATCGCCTGGTGCCCCTGGCAGGCGGTGCCGGCACCTTACCCACCTACTCCTACGCCAGCGTACTGAGCCACCCGCCCTCACCGCAGGAGTTTGCCGGCAAAACGGTCTTGGTCGGCGCCACCGCTGCGGGCTTTGGCGACATACTGCCCACGCCGTTTTCCGGTCTGAGCCGACCAATGTCCGGGGTGGAATTCCATGGTAATGTCTATTCCGCGAGCAAGCAGAATATACTGATCGTGCCGGCGGAGCCCTGGGTATCTCCCGCACTGAACCTGCTCGTGCTGTTGTTGTTGTCTCTGCTGCTGCCTCGTCTCCGCCCTGCAGCCACGCTGCTGGCATGTGCAACCATTGCCGCGGGACTGGTATCCGGTTATGTACTGCTGCTGATTGGAGCCCGGGTGCAGCTCTCTGTGGCCAACGCCCTACTCATGCCTATGGCCGCCATGCCCATCGCCAGCGCACTACGGCTTGCCATGACCAATCGCTTTCTCAACCGGCAACTGGACGAAATGGCAAGAACGCCACGACTGTCCCTGCCCGAGCCTTCAAACCGACATCCACAACAATTGCTGACTCACTTGCGGGCGCTGCTCCACCCACCCGGATGGCTGTTGGCAGAGCAGGATGACTTGCTGGAAGTACAGGAAATGACCCTGGCCCAGGCCCCGCCCACGGAAACACCGGGACGATGGGAGCACCAGCAGAACCAGAGCTGGATAAAGCTGATTCGCGGCGGCACGGATTACCTGCTCGGACTGACACTGCCAAACGACCTAAGTCGAGAGGTCATCCAGCGCTATCTGAACCAGCTGGAGCTGGAGCCCCATGTAGATAGTGAACAACATCAGGGCCCCCAGGAAAACATTTCGGCCCGGATCGAGAAAGTGCGTATCGCCACCCAGAAGCTGGGGGAAATGCAGGCATTTATTCGTCACAGCTTCGAGCATATGCCCGATGGCATCATCGTGACCGACGAACTGGGGGTTATACGGTTTGCCAACCGTCACATTGAAGACTGGTTTTGCGAGCCTATGCCAAGCCTGAGCGGCATGCCCCTGGCCACCCTGCTTGATGGGCACGATCCCCGGGACTTGCCGCCCTGGTTCGAAACCGTTTCAGAAACACTGACACTGAGACAAAGCCGAACGGTAGATCTGACATTGACCGGCAAAGACTTTCTCATCCACCTGGCACCCTTTGCCCTGCCAAACAGTCGTCAGTTCGGCATTATCGCTAACATCTCAGACATCTCCGAACTTCGGGAGCAGCAACGGCAGCATCGCGAGGCGATCGACTTCATCTCCCACGATGTCCGTTCACCACTGGTCTCTCAGTTGGCCCTGATCGAGCAACTGAAACGGGACCCCAGCCATATTGACGCCCAACAACTCGACCAGCTCGGGCGGCTGGCACGGCGCAGCTATCATCTGGCAGAAGAGTTTGTGCAATTGGCTCGTGCCGAACAAATGACCGAAACCCGGTTCTACGAATGCGAATTTCTGGCGATTGTTGAGAACGCTCGGGACAGTGTGTGCGAGCAGGCCCAGGAAAAAGGCATTTCGATCGTGCTGAACGGTACCGAAGATCTGTGGCTGAAAGGCAACGCCGAACTTCTGGAACGGGCCGTCATCAATCTTTTGACCAACGCCGTGCAATACAGCCCCCCGGACTCCGCAGTCAGCGTTCACGTCTATCAGGCAGCGCATCTGGCCTGTCTGGCCATATCAGACGAGGGCTATGGCATTGATCCGGAGGAGCTGCCCTTACTGTTCGACCGCTATCATCGACAGAAGCGCAGCGAGATAGCCGGAGCGCATGGGACCGGCCTGGGGCTTTCATTCGTTAAAACGGTGGTGGAAAAACACCGAGGCGAGATCAGCGTAGACTCACGGCCGGGCGAAGGCACCACTTTCACCCTGAAGCTACCAATCGCAGACCCGATGTTCTGAACCGGCATGCCTGCTCAAGACTGGATGGTCTTGCTGACCGGCTCAGAAGGCTCACTCAGAAGACCGGCAGTGTCCTGAACCTGAATGGTGAAATACCAGGTGCCCTCAGCCAACCCTGTCACTTCGTGCGACAAATTCAATAAACCGCCTGCATTCTCGATAACAATCTGCTGATTCAGATCTTCCACATCCTGGCCATAGCGGATCACATATTGGCTCAGGTCTTGTGCAGATAGCTGCTCGCCGTTCACTCTGCTTGCCGGGGCGCTCCAGCTCAATACCGCAGAACGCTCTGCAACCGGCTGGGCACTGCCAACACCAGTTCCGGAATCAGGCGACGTGCCAGACTGACTGGCAGATTCGCTGCCGCCGGAACCACCACCGCCGCAACCCGCAAGCACCATCCCTACCAATAACGCGGCAATCCATGCCTTTGACATATAAATGACGCGCTTCATGGCTATTCACCACCATATTTCCGTCGACTTTGTGAAATTCTATAAAATCGGCGCCGATGATGATGCGAATACCGTCATTTTTATACATAAAAAATCGTCATTTTTCCGTCATCAAAAAGCAAGACGGAAACCGGAAGGGATTGAAGGAATGCCAAGGAAAACGTAGAGAAACGGAAACCAAAAAGGCGGACCAGTGACACTGATCCGCCTTTGCAAGAAGAGGGCCTGAATCAAACGCCGCCCCCGAAAACGAGAAAAGCCAGCAAAAGCTGGCTTTTCTTGATTGGTAGCGGGGGCAGGATTCGAACCTACGACCTTCGGGTTATGAGCCCGACGAGCTACCAGACTGCTCCACCCCGCATCAAACTGTTTGTTAACCGGGTTACCCCCCTGTCAACGTGGCGCGTATACTACCGCCGGCCCCGCACCCTGTCAATCCATATTTTCAAATAAATCGGCAGGATAGTTTAGCTCCTGCACAGGCGCGGAGGATCCTCCATAAACCCCGACGGTATCCAGCGCCACCTGTACCGGCCGAAAGGATCGGCGATGCTCCGGGGTAACCCCAAGTCGATTGAGCGCCTCGAGATGAACGGGCGTAGGGTAGCCTTTATGTTGGGCGAGACCAAAACCCGGAAACCGGAGATCCAGCTCCTCCATTTCCCGATCCCGCGTTACCTTTGCCAAAATGGAGGCAGCACTGATTGCCTCAACCCGACTATCACCTTTGATCACGGGCTCGGAAGACCAGCGCCACTTCGGGCACCGGTTCCCGTCCACAAGAACATACTCCGGGGCTATCGAGAGCCCTTCAACAGCCCGCTTCATGGCCAGCATGGTCGCCTGGTAGATGTTCAGCTCGTCGATTTCCCTGGCCTCACATCGACCCAGACTCCAGGCCGCCGCGTTCTCCAGGATATCGTCGTACAATCGCAGGCGCTTCTTCTCGGTGAGCTTTTTGGAATCCGCCAGTCCGGGGATAGGCCGGGCGGGATCAAGAATCACGGCGGCCGTCACAACCGCCCCGATAAGCGGGCCACGCCCCACCTCGTCCACGCCCGCCAGCAGCGAGCCACGATAGGAACATTCAAAAGGAGGAAGTACCTTGGCCGCCATCAGCTTCGGGCCTCCAGCAGCTCAGACACCGCTGCCGCCGCCCGTTCGTCCGCACCCTGACGCAAGGCCTGGTGCAATTCCAGGAACGCCTGATGCAGCCTGTCGCGCTCCTGCTCGTTTTCCAGCCTTTCCAGAACCGCCGCCCCCAACTTCTCCGGCGTTGCCTCATCCTGTAACAACTCGGGCACCAGCTGTTCCTGAGCCAACAAATTAGGAAGTGCCACCCAGGGAACCTTGACCAACCTGGACAACACCTTGTAACTGAAGTCGCTGAGCCGGTAACCCACCACCATCGGCTTTTTCAGCAACATAGCCTCCAGCGTCGCGGTACCCGACGCCAGCAGCACCACATCGCTGGCGGCCATCACCTCCCTCGAGCGACCACGAACCAGCGTGACCGGCAAGCTCACCTCCAGGGATTCAACCAGATCACGCACCTGCCGTTCACGATCCCGATTGACGCAGGGAATAACCAGCTGCAGATCGGGGCGGCGAGCCTGGAGCCAACGGGAAGCTTCCAGAAACAGAGTACCCAGGCGCTCAACTTCACCACCTCGACTACCCGGTAACACCGCCAGCACAGGTTTATCGACCTCCAGACCAAGACTTTTCCGCGCAGCCAGAGTATCCGGTTCCAGCTCTATCCTGTCGGCCAGAGGGTGCCCCACAAAAGACACCGGCACATGATGTTCCTCATAAAACCGGGCCTCAAAGGGAAACAGGGTCAACATAAGGTCGACAGACTTGGCAATCTTGAAGATACGCTTCTGGCGCCAGGCCCAAACTGAAGGGCTTACGTAGTGTACCGACGGGATGCCCGCTTCCCGGCATCGACGCTCGATGGCCAGTGTGAAGTCCGGCGAATCGATACCGATCACAACATCCGGGGGGGTAGTAAACAGATAATCCAGCAGACGGGCACGGATACTGAACAGCTCGCGGATTCGCCCGAGCACTTCCACCAGCCCCATCACGGAAAGCCGCTCCATTGGCACCAGCGAGTGAAAGCCTTCAGCGATCATTTCATCGCCGCCGATGCCGACAAAACGAGCCTTCGGGTAACGCTTCCTCAGCGCACGGATCAGGCCGGCACCGAGAATATCTCCCGATGCCTCGCCGGCAATGATGGCGATGGTTCGCCCTGAGAATGTGGCCGAATTGGCCTTTAGCTGTGTCACCAGCGGCCTCCGGCTGGCTTAACGAATGATGCCGCGATCCGCTCCCTTGAGCGAGTCAATCAGCGGGAGAACCTCAGGGACATCGGCAAAGTTGCGCTCAAGCTCTTCGATGGCCTGCTCGGTCGTCAGACCCTGGCGGTAGACCACCTTGTAGGCTCTGCGGAGACTCAGGAGCGTATCCTTGGCAAAACCACGACGCTTCAGCCCTTCCACATTCATTCCATGAGGCTGGGCAGACTGGCCGCTGGCCATGACATAGGCGGGAATATCCTTGAGCACGATACTGCCCCCGGCAGCCATGCTGTGGGGCCCGATATGGCAGAACTGATGCACCATGGTACCGCCGCCCAGAATGGCATGATCTCCTACCGATACATGCCCTGCCAGGGTGGCACAGTTGGCCAGAATGGTATGGTCGCCGACAATACAGTCGTGGGCCACGTGCACATAAGCCATCAGCAAATTACCATTACCGATCCTGGTCTCACCCCGATCCTGAATGGTGCCACGATGGATCGTGCAGTTCTCGCGGATAACATTGTCATCACCAATGACCAGCGTGGTCGGCTCACCAGCGTATTTCTTGTCCTGGCATTCTTCGCCGATGCTGGAGAACTGGAAGATTCGGTTGTTGCGGCCAATTACCGTCGGCCCCTTGATGACCACGTGAGAGAGAATCTCGGTACCTTCACCAATCTCCACCCCCGGACCAATATAGCTCCAGGGGCCAACCGTCACGTTATCCGCCAGTTTGGCTGACGGGTCCACAATCGCTTGAGGATGGACACCCGACCAGTCATTTGTCGCCATCAAACTTCTCTCTCAGCGGTAAGTATTTCTGCCACGCACACTACCTCGCCATCTACGAGGGCACGGCAATCAAACTTCCAGATACCGCGCTTGCCAGAGATAAACTCAGACTCCATATCCAAGCGATCACCCGGTAAAACGGGGCGCTTGAAACGCGCTTTACTGGATCCAGCCAGATATTGTACCACGCCGTCCGACGGTTTCCGTTCCACAGTCACAAAACCAAGAATCCCCGACAGTTGCGCCATGGCTTCAATAATCAGGACACCCGGCATAATCGGATTGTCCGGAAAGTGACCGGTAAAAAAGGGCTCATTGAACGATACATTCTTGTACCCCTTGATCGACTTCCCTTTTTCGACCTCAGTCACCCGATCCACCAGCAAAAAGGGGTAACGGTGCGGCAGGTACTCCAGAATTTCATCGATGTGCATCATCTTGATCGGCCTCAGCCCTCTAATTTCTTTTCCAGTTCTTTGATCCGTCGCGCCAGAGCATCCAGTTGACGAAAACGGACGGCATTTTTCCGCCATTGGCGATTGGTATCCGCACTGGTGCCGGAGGAGTAGACCCCCGATTCACGAATATCACCGGTTACCAGGGTCATGCCGGTGAGGTGAACCTGGTCGGCTATTTCAAGGTGACCAGCCACGCCAGAGGCGCCACCAAACACGCAGTGATTGCCAATCCGGGTGCTACCTGCAATTCCGACTTTCGCCGCCATTGCGCTGTGATCACCAATCTGTACGTTGTGGGCAATCTGAATCAGGTTGTCCAGCTTTACGCCGTTGCCTATTGTGGTGTCGTCCAGGGCGCCACGGTCTATGGTGGTATTGGCGCCAACCTCCACGTCATCGCCCAGCACCACGGCACCAAGCTGCGCGATGCGGTGCCAGACGCCTTTTTCGTTGGCAAAGCCGAAGCCGTCGGAACCAACCACCGCGCCACTGAGAATGTGACAGCGCTTACCGACTACCACATCATGTGCAAGCGTGACCCGGGGCCGAAGGATACTGTCGTCCCCGATACTCGCTCTCGCACCGACAAAACCACCTGCACCGATCGCTACGCGCTCACCAATACAAACCCCGGCCTCAATCACAACATGCGGGCCTATGGATGCAGATTCGGGAATATTGGCAGACTCATCAACCACGGCAGTTGGATGAATGCCCGGGGAAGCCTTGGGAGCCGGATCAAACCAATGACTGAGGTGAGCATAGCCCAGGTAGGGATTGTCCAGTAACAGGACATTGGTCGGAACATCATCCGCCGCAGCCGAGGACACAATCACCGCTGACGCCCGGGTATCTTTCAGGTATTTGGCATAGGAGGGATTTGCCAGAAAACTGATCTGGCCCGGAACCGCCGCCTGCAAGGTGGCAAGCCCCGTAATCCGTATATCGGGGTCTCCCCGGAGGCTCGCTCCCAATGCCTCGGCAATCTCCTGCAGCCGATAGGACTTCTGTGTCATCGTTTTCTCCAAACACAGGGGCCGGGGAGCCCCTTTCTACATCACTGGTTCAGTTTTTCAAGCAGTTGTGTGGTCAGATTCATCTCCGGCTTAACGTAAACCACCGCTTCGCTGGGCAGAATCAGATCAAGGTCATTTTCTTCCAGGAGTTCCTTCACAGCGGCGTCCACCTCAGGGCGCGCACTTTCCAGAAACTGCTGCTTGCGCTGGTTAACGGTAGCGTCGAGGCGCTGCTTGAGGAAATTGAACTCCTTTACCTTTTCCTGAAACTCGGCGGCCAGCTGATTACGCTCGCTCTCGTTCATCATCGCGCCGTCCTTCTCAAGCCGGTCTTTCAACTGGCGGGCGGCTTCCTGAGCTTCACGCACCTGGGCTTCGTCGCCGGCAAAATCCTGCTGAAGTTTTTCGCTGAAGGCCTGAGCATCATTCGAGGAAAACAGGGCCTGGCGCAGATCCACCACGCCAATACGGGTCTCCGCCGCTACCTGGGCCGAGAAGGCCATGAGAGCGACTGCAAGAGTAGTCATCAAACGGGTCATCAATCTTCTCCTTTGTTTCATTCTTTCTTTTTTTATAGCCCGGTCAGAACGTCTGCCCCAGTGAGAACTGGAAGACCTGGGTATCGTCACCGGATTTCTCATTCAGCGGCTTGGCCAGACTGAATGCCAACGGGCCTACAGCAGTGATCCACTGGAAACTGACACCAGCCGAAGTCCGCACCTCACCTAACTCGGGATCAAAACCTCTTTCGGTATCAAACACCTGACCGGCATCGACAAAAAAGGACGTACGCATTGAGCGGGAGTCTCCCGCAAAAGGCGTCGGGAAGATCAGCTCCAGCCCGCCTTCCGTCAGAACGTTACCACCGAACGGATCGGGGTCCGAGAAATCGCCTGCTGCACGCTCCGCCTTGTTACCCAGAGAGTTTGCTTCATATCCTCGGACAGAGCCATAGCCCCCGGAGTAGAAATGCTCGAAGAACGGCATCTGACTGCGGTCACCGTAGCCGTCCCCATAACCGATCTCCGATCGTGCCCTGAACACCCAGTTGGCGGAATCCGTCAGCGGGAAATAGAAATCTGTTTTGTGGGTCGCCTTGTAGAAGGTCAGGTCACTGCCTGGCACAGCAACGTCCAAGGAAAGAGAATGGCTGTAACCATTGGTTGGCAGCACCCCGCGGTTGAGCGTACTTCTGCGCCAGCTACCGAACAGGAAATAGTTGGTGAACGAGTCTCCTTCGTCGGCAATGAAATCGCGGACTTCCTGGGCTGAAAACACACCCGGTTTGATATTGGATTGAGTGACGCCGGCGCCAAAATTCAAACGAGTGATGGAGTCTGTCGGATACCCAAACGTTACCCGGCCACCGTACTCATCCAGCAGGTAGGAGGAAATATCCTCTTCCTCGTAATCGGTCTCACGGGCAAACAAACTGAAGCCCCGGCTTACCCCGTCCACCGTATAGTATGGATCCAGATAAGAAATATTGGCGCTTTTCACCGAATCGCTGACGTTCACACCAAACGAGACGCGCTTGCCGGTGCCGAAGAAATTGTTCTCCGAGACGGACGCGCCCAGAATCACGCCGGAGTTTTGCGAGAAGCCCACCGACGCGGACAAGCTGCCCGTGGGTTGCTCCTGCACGCTGTAGTTCACATCAACCAGATCGTCAGTGCCGGGTACCGGAACCGTTTCCACATCGACCGTCTGGAAGAACCCAAGGCGCTCGAGACGGGTTTTGGAGAATTCGATGCGGTCAGACGAGGCTACCCCGCCCTCCATTTGCGTCATTTCCTGACGCAGCACCTCATCCTTTGTGGACACGTTGCCATCGAAGTTCACCCGGCGGACATAGGCTCGCTTGCCGGGCTCCACGAAGAAGGTAACAGCAGCCGTGTTGTCCTCACCCGGCTCCGGTACCGCATTAACATTGGCAAACGCATAACCTTCGCGGCCGAGCCGGAACGAGAGCGCTTCGGAGATCGCCGTCATTTGTGCACGGGAGAATACATCCCCTTCTTTTACCGGAATGAACTTGCGGAGCTCTTCCTCACCGACTATCAGTTCACCCCGCAAGCGAATGTCCGAGATGGTGTACTGGGGGCCTTCATTAACGGAAATGGCAATAAAGACTTCCTGCTTGTCCGGCGAGATGGACACCTGACTGGATTCAACGTTGAAATCCAGATAACCGCGATCTAGATAAAACGAGCGCAGGGACTCCAGGTCCCCGCTCAGTCGCTCACGGGCGTATTTGTCTTTGTTGGTCAGTGAGTTCCACCAGCTACTGGTGCGCAACTCGAACAGACCAATGAGTTCTTCATCGCTGAAATCTTCGTTTCCAACGATATTGATGTGCTGAATGGCGGCGACAGAACCCTCATTAATATCCAGGCGAATGGCAACACGGTTCCTGGGCAACTCTTCCGCGATGGCTTTTACCCTTGCGTTGTAGCGACCCTGAGCGATGTAAGAGCGCAGAATTTCCAGCTCCAACTTCTCCAGAGTGGCACGCCGAAATACCTGACCTTCCTCGAGGCCCGCACCGGCCAGGGCATCCATCAGCATGTCGGTTTCAATATTCTTGTTACCCTCGATCTCAATGGAGGAAATCGACGGGCGTTCCCGCACCGACAGAATCAGTACGCCTTCATCACGACTGGCCTGAATATCCGTAAACAATCCGGTCCGGAACAGATCCTTGATGGCTTCGGCCAACCGGGTCTCGTCCATACGCTCGCCGATGTTTACCGGAAAAGCTGAAAACACAGAACCCGCTGAAACCCGCTGAAGGCCCTCTACCTCGATATCCGCAACCGTGAATTCATCCGCCAGCGCTGGCTTCATACCGGTTGCGGTAATTGCGAGGCCAACGGCTACAGCTAGAAGGGAACGTCTCATTCAGTTATTTCGCCTGGTTAATGTGCGGTAAGGAGCCCGCAATTCTCACAACCGCATCAGGTCGTTGTAAAGAGCAAACACCATTAAAGTCAGTATCAAAGCCATACCAATTCGTAATCCGAAGGCCTGAGCCTGCTCGGAAAGTGGCTTCCGCCGAATGGCTTCGATGGTGTAGTACACGATATGACCGCCATCCAGAACCGGAACAGGCAGCAGGTTAAGCACGCCAAGACTGACACTCAGATACGCCAGAAAGCGCACGAAGTCTTCGAACCCTGAGCTGACACTCGCCTCGGCAACCCGGGCAATGGTGATAGGACCACTGAGGTTGGTCGGCGACAACAGCCCGGTGACCATCTTTTTAATCGCCACCAGGGTCAGACGTGTGTCGGCCCAGGTTTCGTTCACCGCATTGGGTATGGCAGCCAAAGGCCCATAGCGGACCTCCCGCAACAGATCATCGGGCCAGTTCACTGCGCTTACGCCCGCACCGACGAAACCAATCACCTGTCCATCTTCAAGGGTTCTCGATGCCGGTGTTACCGGTACATTCAACTCATCGCCAGAGCGCTCGACCGTCAGCTCCAGAGTCTGCTCCGGGGCATTGCGAATATGCTCCACCAGAGCAAACCAATCAGAGACCGGTTCGCCGTCAACGGCAAGGATACGATCGCCGCTTTGCAGGCCGGCCGCGTTTGCCCGACCATCGGTAGTCACCTCACCCAGCACCGCAGGCACATCCGGCCGCCATGGGGATATCCCGAATTCCGCCAGCGGGTTCGGAGTATCATCACTCAGGCGCCATCCGTCCAGTGAACCCGCTACGGTTCCCCGGGAGCCGTCCCGGGAAATCTCCAGCGAAACCTGGCCGTACTCTCCTGCCCTTTCGAGCAACCGCATGTTGACGTCTCGCCAGGACGTCACCCTGTGGCCGTCAACGGCATGGATCTCCATTCCGCTTTCCAGCCCTGCCCGTTCGGCAACACTGCCCTGGGCCACCTCGCCAACCACCGGAGCAACCGTGGTAACACCGACCACGCTCAACACCCAGTAAGCGAGAATCGCGAACAGAAAATTGGCAATTGGGCCTGCGGCAGCAATGGCGATGCGCTGGGAGGGCTGTTTCGAGGTAAACGCCTGATCGCGCAGTTCTTCCGGTACCGGCCCTTCCCGCTCATCCAGCATTTTCACGTAGCCACCCAGAGGGATGGCCGCTACCGCAAATTCGGTGCCGTGACGGTCATACCATGAGAACAATGGCTTGCCGAAACCCACGGAAAAACGAAGCACCTTCACACCGAATCGGCGTGCCACCCAGAAATGGCCGTATTCATGCAGCGTTACCAGAATTCCAAGGGTAAGCGCCAGTGCCAGTACGGTTTGAATGATCTGCATAGACGTTCCGGTTTATGGCTGAATGGGCGGCCTGTCAGGCCCAGAGACGTCAGACAGCCAACAGGCTGATCTGTTCCCCGGCCCGGCGGCGAGCCTCGGCATCTTTGGCGAAAATGGTGTCGAAGCTATCCGCGGGTACAACCTCTGTGGCCGTCAGGGTTCGCTCTATAATAACGGGGATATCGGCAAAGCACAGCCGGCCTTCAAGAAACGCCGCCACCGCAATCTCGTTTGCGGCATTGAGCACCGCTGGCGCTGTACCTCCTGCAGCAAAGGCCTCTGCCGCAAGGCGCAAACATGGGAAACGCTGCAAATTCGGGCGCTCAAAGTGAAAACTGCCAATGGCAAACAGGTCCAGGGGCGCGACGCCAGCCTCAATCCGCTCAGGCCAGGCCAGGCCATTGGCAATAGGCGTGCGCATATCCGGGCTCCCCAACTGAGCAAGCACCGATCCGTCCGCATATTCAACCATGGAGTGAATGATACTCTCGGGATGGACATGAACCTGCACGTTTGCCGGTGAGGTATTGAACAACCAGCAGGCTTCGATCAACTCCAGCCCCTTGTTCATCAGGGTTGCGGAGTCTACGGAGATCTTCTGCCCCATCGACCAGTTAGGGTGAGCGCAGGCCTGAGCCGGCGTCACCGCCCGCAAGTCCTCAGCCGCATATTCCCGGAAAGGTCCGCCGGAAGCCGTCAGAAGGATACGGGTAATACCCGCACCACGAGGGTCGCGCACTTTGTCCGCCGGCATACACTGAAAAATGGCATTATGCTCGGAATCAATGGGGAGCAGCTCCGCCCCGTGGCGCTCTACCGCATCCATAAACAGCTTGCCGGACATTACCAACGCTTCCTTGTTGGCAAGAAGAACGCGTTTGCCGGCCCGGACTGCGGCCAAAGTTGGCGCCAGGCCGGCCGCCCCGACAATGGCCGCCATCACGGTGTCCGACTCCGCCGAAGCCGCCACCTCACAGAGCCCCGCCTCTCCCGCCAGCACGCGGGTTTCGGGAAGATCCGCCAGCAGCGCCTGCAGGCGTTCAGCGGCTTCTGCATCGGCCATCACCGCAACGGCCGGGCGAAACTCCCGGCACAGGGTTGCCAATTCCTCTGCCCGGGTTCCCGCGGTCAGGGCATGCACTGAAAACCGGTCTGGATGCCGACGAATGACATCGAGGGTACTTAAGCCAATGGAGCCGGTTGCGCCAAGAACCGTAATGGAGCGTTTCGTCATGCCACGACCTGGCCGGTGGTCAACCAGCCCAACAGAGTAATCATCAAAGCAAATACCGGGATGGCAGCGGTAAGGCTGTCGATACGGTCCATAATACCGCCGTGCCCCGGTAGCAACTGACTGCTGTCTTTGATGCCACGAAAGCGCTTGAGCATGCTTTCAAGTAAATCACCAAGAACCGAGACAAAACCGGTCACAAGGCTCGCCACCACCAGCAGCATTGTTTCCGCTACGGCGGCATTGGCCAGCACGCTGGCCACGATGGCGAGCAAAGCCACTGCGGCCAACCCACCCCAGACACCAGCCCAGGATTTACCAGGACTGACACGGGGCGCCAGCTTAGCATTACCAAAGGCGCGGCCGGCAAAATAGGCGCCGATATCCGCCACCCACACCACCAGAAAAATATACAGAATAACCACCAGGTTATTGGCCACGTCGCCAAACTGGAAGCCGCCATTGCGAAGGTGATTCAGGCCCACCCACGCCGGCACCAGTACCATGAAGCCCATCAGTGCCCTTACCGGGATAGCGCCCCAGCGTTCGGAGCCGGCCGGGTACCGCCTGACCAGCCAGAAACAGACCAGCCACCAGGCAATCGCCAGCCAAAGCACCAACAGTGCTGGCAGGCCGCCCAGGGCATAGAGAAGTGCCGCCATAACCAGTGCATACCCGACGCGTCCGGGCTGGCTTTCGATTCCGGACATATTGGCCCATTCCCAGGCCCCTAACGTGATGATGGCGCCGGTAAACAGGGCGAACCCCAGAGGCGGAAGGAAAAAAATACCACCGATTGCAATCGGCGCCAGGATGAGTGCGGTAATGATTCGGGTTTTAAGCACGGTATTGGTCGCTTGGTCGTTATTGTTGTGCAGCGCGAGCAGCAATCTGGTCGTCGGTCTGACCGAAACGGCGCTGTCGATGGGCATAGGCATCAAGCGCCTTGAGCATTTGCTCGCTCTTGAAATCCGGCCAGAATACCTCGGAAAAGTAGAATTCGGTGTAGGCCAGGTGCCATAACAGGAAATTGCTGATGCGCTGTTCGCCTGCTGTCCGGATAAGGAGATCCGGCATAGGCAGATCACCGATACTCAGGTGCTCCTGGATCAGGTCATCGGTGATATCTGACGGTTCCAACTGGCCCGCCTTCACTTGCTCCGCCACCTTACGGGTCGCCTGGGTGATATCCCAGTGGCCACCGTAATTGGCAGCAATCACCAGCGTCATTCGGGTATTGTCACGGGTCAGCGCTTCGGCTTTCTCCATGTGCTCCTGGAGCGCCGGGTTGAAAGCTGAGCGGTCGCCGATAATCCGCAGCCGGATGTTGTTGCGGTGCAGTTTGCGGACTTCCCGCTCCAGCGCGATCAGGAACAGACGCATCAGGGCTGACACTTCATCCTTGGGCCGGCGCCAGTTCTCGCTGGAAAAGGCAAACAGGGTCAACACTTCCACGCCCTCTCGGGCACAGGTTTCCACCACCGCCTTGACCGCATCCACCCCGGCCTTGTGGCCCGCCACTCCCTTCAGCCGGTGCGCTTTGGCCCAGCGGTTATTGCCATCCATGATAATGGCGACATGCCGGGGGCAGTTATCTGCTGCCACCGGAATTTCTGCGGTAACTTTTGCCGTCATGAAATCCTCTGTGCGGCGGGACGACCCCGCCGCTGATCCTGCTCCTGAACGAACCCGGGCGATTAAACCGCCATCAGGTCCTCTTCCTTCGACTTCAACATCTTTTCGACTTCCGCGATGTATTTGTCGGTGAGCTTCTGAATTTCATCTTCGCCACGGTGCTGATCGTCTTCGCTGATTTCCTTCTCCTTCACCAGCTCTTTGATCATGTTGTTGGCATCGCGGCGCGCGTTACGAATAGACACCCGACCGTGCTCGGCATCAGCCTTCGCCTGCTTGACCATTTCCTTTCGGGTTTCTTCGGTCAGCATCGGCATGGGCACCCGGATGATGTCGCCACTGGTGGCCGGATTCAGGCCCAGGTCAGACGTCATAATCGCTTTTTCAATCGTGGGTACCAGATTCTTTTCCCAGGGCGCAACCGTCAGCGTCCGGTTGTCTTCCACGTTCACGCTGGCCACCTGCTTCAGCGGTGTTTCCTGACCGTAGTAGTTCACCATTACGCTGTCCAGGATCGCCGGATGGGCACGTCCGGTACGGATTTTATTGAAAGCCGAGTGCAGAGCTTCCAGGCTCTTTTTCATCTTCTTTTCGGCTTCAGCTTTGATGTCGTTAATCACGTCAGCTTCCTCAATTCGTTCGTCTGGTTCCATGCAGGAAGCCGGCACATCAGCGGCCGGCATCCTTATTCATTCAATCAGTGTGCCTTCCCTTTCCCCGGTCACAATGCGCGTCAGCACACCGGGGCGGTTCATGTCGAAGACCCGCAGCGGCATGCCGTGATCCCGTGCCAGACAAATGGCAGTGAGATCCATCACGCCCAGCTTCTTGTCCAGAACCTCATCATAGGTCAGGTGATCGTATTTTACTGCGGTAGGATCAAGATGGGGATCAGCCGAGTAGACGCCGTCTACCTTGGTTGCCTTCAGCACGGCGTCGGCCTCAATTTCAATGCCTCGCAGGCAGGCCGCCGAATCTGTGGTGAAGAACGGGTTGCCGGTACCCGCACTGAAGATGACCACATCACCTTCCTTGAGATCCCGCACCGCACGGCGACGATCATAATGTTCCACAATACCACTCATGGGGATAGCGGACATCACGCGGGTACGGATATTGGAACGCTCCAGCGCGTCCCGCATGGCCAGGCCGTTCATGACCGTGGCCAGCATCCCCATGTGGTCTCCGGTCACGCGATCAAGGCCCGCCGCATTAAGAGCTGCTCCGCGAAACAGGTTACCGCCGCCAATCACCAGGCCCACCTGAACACCAATGCCAATCAGGGCACCGATTTCGAGAGCCATACGATCAAGAACTTTGGGATCAATACCGAAATCGTGCTCTCCCATCAGGGCTTCGCCACTGAGCTTGAGCAGAACACGCTTGTATCTGGGCTGGTTTTTCGAAGATGTCGGCATGGTGATCCCCTTCTCGTCTGTTGGCTATCCGGCGCAAACCCGTTGCAGGCTTGTATCTGACATACTCCTCAAAAAAGGGGTATCTCAGATACAAGCCCGCCACGAAAGCCGGGCGAACCCGGCTGACGTGGCAGACTCAGGTGGCACTGCCATGTTGCACGGCAGTGCCTCGAAGAGGAATCAGGCCTTGCCTGTGCCAGCGGCAGCAGCCACTTCAGCGGCGAAATCCACTTCTTCTTTCTCGATGCCTTCACCCACTTCCAGGCGAACGAAACCGACCAGGTCGCCACCGGCAGACTTGATCAGCTCACCCACTTTCTGGTCCGGGTTCTTGACGAACGGCTGCTCAACCAGGCTGTTCTCAGCCAGGAACTTCTTGATACGGCCACCCATCATCTTTTCAATGATCTCTGCAGGCTTGCCTTCCATGTCCGGCTGGGCCTTGATGATCTCTTTCTCTTTTTCCAGCTCTTCAGCCGGCATGTCGTCAGGCTTGCCAACGCGCGGGTTAACAGCAGCAACGTGCATGGCGATATCGCGGGCCAGCTCTTCGTTACCGGCGCTCAGAGCTACAACAGAAGCAATCTTGTTGTTGCTGTGCACGTAGCCACCTACAACCGGGCCTTCAACCTTGATGATGCGACGAACGGTGATGTTTTCACCGATCTTCTGAACCAGCGCTTCACGCTTGGCTTCCAGATCGCCTTCCATCAGCTTGGCAACGTCAGTTTCGCCCTTCTCGAAAGCA
>JAJUKC010000138.1 GCA_029264995.1 Marinobacter sp.
CAAGGCCGATCCATACTTGCGCCGGCGCTGGCAGGAGCCGCATCCGCCGGAACAGGCCGAGGCGTTGGCGGATTTTGCCGGATTCTGCCGGCGCGAAGGGGTGCGTTTCGGCGTAGGGCTGAGCCCGTTCGAGGTTTTCAATAACTTCGATGACATCGCCCGGGATGCCCTGGCGAAAAAACTGAAAATGCTGGATCGCCTGGGTATTCAGGAGCTGGCCATCCTGTTCGACGATATGCACCCGGATACCCCGGAACTGGCCCGAACCCAGGCCGGAATTATCCGGTGGGTGCAGGAGCATACCGCGGCTGCAAAAATCAGCGTGTGCCCAACCTACTATTCCGATGACCCGGTGCTGGACCGTGTGTTCGGCCAGCGGCCGGCGGATTACCTGGAAACCCTGGGTGCGGAGCTGGACCGCGACGTGCGCATTTTCTGGACCGGGGAGGAAGTCTGCTCCCGTGAGATTTCACCGGGGCATCTCAAGCGTATCAGCAAGTTGCTGGGCCGCAAGCCGCTGCTCTGGGATAACTATCCGGTCAACGACGGCGATCGCATGTCCGGGCACCTGCACCTGCGCGGATTTACCGGCCGCCCTGCGGGCAATGCCGCCTATCTTTCTGGTCACGCCATCAACCCGGCGCTGCAACCAGTGCTCACCAGTATTCCGGCCATTACCCTGGCGGAATCCTATCGTCAGGGGCCGGATTACCAGTATGGCCAGGCGTTTTTGCACGCAGCAAGGGAGGTGTTGGGACTTGAGCTGGCGGAGCAGCTGCACAAAGACTTGCTGGTGCTGCAGGATACCGGGCTGGCGCGCATCAGCGATGAGAAAAAACAGGCGCTGACGCACACCTACGATGCCTTTGATCACCCGGCTGCCCACGAAATTCTGCGTTGGCTGGCCGGGGATTATCAGGTTACTGACGAAATGGTGGCTACTCAGTAACCGGTTATTCGAGGTAGTAATCGAAGGTCGACACCACCCGCACGGTTTTCACCGGTTGCTGCTGTTCCGAAACACCTGGCGCCTGATCCCGGGCGAGAATCTGGAACACGCCCTGGTTGGCCCGGCGCAGACCGCCGAGTTCAGCATCGGCATCCCGGGCGAATTGCTGGGCAGACTCCCGGGCGGCCGCCGTCGCTTCGGCAATCATGTCCGGCTTGATGTCGTTCAGGCCATTGAACAGGTAGGTGGGGCCGCTGGGCCCATAGTCGGAAGACAGCACCACACCGGAGTCCACCAGTTCACTGACGTTCTGGGCCGCCTGACGGATGCGTTCAATATCGGTGCTTCGCACCATCAACGTCTGGTTAATAATGTACTGCTGCTCGTTGTTGTTGCCGGAGTAGGGGTTGGCGCGGGTGTCGGTGACATCCAGCCGCTGCAGCTCAACCGCGGCCTGGTCAATGGCCTGCAGCTTCAGGAAGGCCATGATGGCCTCGCGGCTGCTGCGGATTTTGTTCTGGGCTTCATCTAGCGTGCTGCCGGTGGCGACAAAGCGGATGGGCCAGAGCGCCAGGTCTGCCTGCACCTCCCTCTCGGCGACGCCTTTAACGGTCACGTAGCGGTCGGCGGTGCGTAGCCCCATCAGCCCCTCACTGAGCAGCGAAGCGGCAACAATGGCACACAGGCCGATAATCAGGGCAGAGACTACTTTCATGGCTTACTCCTTATGATTAATCACAGCGGGTAGTGGTGCGCTGGCTGAACCGGGCCTGCATGGCCTCGCGCTCCCGTTCCGGGTTACGGAATTCCCGGGGCAGGGGCTGAATAAAGTACAGATAGTCGCCTTTGTGGCGGTGCTCTGCCAGCGGCATGTCGGTTTCGCTGGCTGGCCACTCCACTGGTGAAATAACGGCAATACGCAGTTCCGGTGCCCGCTGTTCCAGCACCGCCACGGTACCAAGGCGCTGTTCGCTGTGGAAGGTGCCGGTGGTATGCAATACCTGGTGCCCGGGGTTCTGCTCCAGGGCTGACAAGATTCTGTGGGCCATGGTGTTATCCCTCAGCAGCTGTGCCTGGTAGGTGTTCAGCAGGCGCCCGGTGAGTTCGCCCGCTTCTGTGCCGTGGCTGCCACTGATGGCCTCAATAAATTTGTCCCGGTATTCCGGGGTGTCCAGAAACGCCTGCTCTGGCAGGGCGGCCCGTTGGTCTTCGGGGAGTGTGTCCAGGTATTCCTTGCCCTGCCTGCCGACGCAGCGAACGGTATCAGCCGGAGCATTGGCGGCGATCACCTGCAACCGGTGCTGGCGGGCAAATTCGACCAGCGGCCGGTAGGACCCCTTGTAGTTTTCCCAGGCATTGGCGTCTTCCAGCATTTCTGTTTCACCGGTTTTGCCGGCCAGGTAGGCATCCACGGCTTTCTGGTGGTCCAGGTTGAACTGTTCCATAGACAGGATCTGCCGGGGATTGTGTCGGTAAAGGGCCTGCTGAAGCTGCGATTGCAGCAGATGAGAGGCGTGGTGGCCATGGTATTCGCCCACCACCACAACGTCGGTATCCACCAGCTGACGGGCCAGCTCGGTTACTGTGATGTGCTGGCCGTTACTTGCGTTTACGATCACCGCATCGTACTGGCTGGTGGGCCGTGCCGGGATGTTGTCTGCCGGCACAGCGGCGCACCCGGTGACGGTGGCGAGTGTTAACAGGAGGCTGGCGAATAAAGGTTTCATAGGAGCTTATACGCTTCGCCGCTCAGTCGGTTTTCTGGCGGGAGTCTTCGCGCCAGTCCGGGCCCAGCCGGGCTTCCACATATTCCCGGATAAACTGCCGGACCTTTTGGGACGGCGTGACATCTTCCTCTTTGCACAGGGCTTCAAAGACCTTTTTCTTTTCCGGGTCAATCAGCAGGGTAAGGCGTGCGGTTCGGTTTTCGTTGGGCATAGGTATCAACGCTCATGCTATGTTAATCAGGTTAACATTGAATGTAATCGTAATGAGCATATAATGATAAGGTCTCGTTCGCAACCAGGAGCCGCCAGCGATGTCCCACCGTGCTCATCTTTTTTCGCTCAGATTCGCCCACGCTGTCCGTGAGGCCTGTATTGACGAGCGCTACACCGGTGGCCGTTTCCTGAAAGATGCGATGGCCGGCATCACGGTCGGCATCATCGCCATTCCGCTGGCCATGGCTCTGGCCATTGCCAGTGGCGTTGCGCCCCAGTACGGGCTGTACACGGCCTTTATTGCCGGCTTTGTGATCGCCCTGTTCGGCGGCAGCCGGTTCAGTATCTCCGGCCCG
>JAJUKC010000045.1 GCA_029264995.1 Marinobacter sp.
CCTGTGGACCTTTGGCACCCTCGGCTGGCCGGAAATCACCGAGCGCCTGAAAACCTTCCATCCCACCGACGTGCTGGTGACCGGTTTCGACATCATCTTCTTCTGGGTTGCCCGGATGATCATGATGACCATGCACTTCATCAAGGATGAAGACGGTACTCCGCAGGTTCCGTTCAAGACCGTGTACGTGACCGGTCTTATCCGGGACGAGCACGGCGACAAGATGTCCAAGTCCAAGGGTAACGTGATCGACCCGCTGGACATGATCGACGGCATCAGCCTGCCGGATCTGCTGGAAAAGCGTACCGGCAACCTGATGCAGCCGAAGCTGGCCGAAAAGATCGGCAAGCGCACCGAGAAGGAATTCCCGGAAGGCATCGCGGCCCACGGTACCGACGCCCTGCGCTTCACCCTGGCAGCCATGGCCACCACCGGCCGTGACATCAACTGGGACATGAAGCGCCTGGAAGGATACCGCAACTTTTGCAACAAGCTGTGGAACGCCGCCCGCTACGTGCTGATGAACACCGAAGGCGAAGACTGCGGTGTAAACGACGAGCCGGTGGAACTGTCGCTGGCTGACCGCTGGATCATCAGCGAGCTGCAGCACTGCGAGCAGGAAGTGATCCGTCACCTGGACCAGTACCGCTTCGACCTGGCCGCCTACGCCCTGTACGAGTTCATCTGGAACGAATACTGCGACTGGTACCTGGAACTGTCCAAGCCAGCCCTGAGTGACGACAACGCCAGCCCCGAAGCCAAGCGCGGCACTCGCCGTACCCTGGTTCGCGTGCTGGAAGCCGTACTCCGCCTGGCGCATCCGATGATGCCGTTCATCACCGAAGAAATCTGGCAGCGCATCGCGCCGCTGGCCGGCAAACAGGGCGACAGCATCATGCTGCAGCCCTACCCGCAGCCGGATGCCAGCAAGCAGGATGCCACCGTGGCCGCCGATATCGAGTGGCTGAAAGGCGTGATTGTAGCGGTGCGTAATATCCGAGGCGAGATGAACATCTCCCCGGGCAAACAGGTACCGGTACTGCTGAAAGGCGGCAACGCCGACGATCAGCGCCGCCTGAACGACAACCGCCAGTTCCTGATGTCGCTGGCCAAGCTGGAGAAGCTGGAGTGGTTCGAGGGCGACAAGGCTCCCATGAGCGCCACCCAGCTGGTGGGCGAAATGGAAGTGCTGGTGCCCATGGCCGGCCTGATCGACAAGGACGCCGAACTCAAGCGCCTGGACAAGGAGCTGGAACGCCTGAACAAGGAAATCGGTCGCCTGGAAGGCAAGCTGAACAACGAGAAGTTCACCGCCAAGGCACCAGCCGAAGTCGTAGAGAAGGAAAAAGAGAAGCTGAAGGATGCCCAGGGCAGCCTGCAGCGGCTCAGTGCGCAACGGGCAGAAATCGAGGCCATGTAAGGCCATGATTGCCATACTCGGCGCCGGCTCCATGGGCCGGCTCTGGGCCGCAACGCTACCTGCCGGTCAGGTAGCGTTTGTACCCCGCCCGGGGCAGGCCCCTGATTCCGTCTGTTACCGCTTTCAGCCCATTGACGACAAATCTGTCAGCGTCACTGTTCCTTGGCTACAGCCCGGTCAGTCTCCTGATTTGCTACTGGTGACCACCAAAGCCGGCAACACCCTCGAAGCCCTCAAGGCGGCCCTGCCCTCTATTGCCAATTCAACGCCTATTCTGCTGTTCCAGAACGGCCTCGGCAGCCAACAGCAGGTTGCCCAGACCTGGCCGTCTCGCCCGGTGCTGGCAGCCTCCACCACCGAAGGCGCCAACCGGCCCGAGCCTGGCCTGACCGTTCACGCTGGCCGTGGCGACACCTGGGTCGGCGCCCTGAACCCGGTGGGGCATCCATTGGTAAAACGGGTTACCCAGCTGCTTGCCGACAGCGGTCTTGCGGTTCACCCGGAACAGGATATTCTCGCCAAGCTCTGGCAGAAACTGGTGATCAACGCCGGCATCAACGCCTTTACCGCCGTTCTGGATTGCCCCAACGGCGAGATACTGGAGCAACCGTTTTACCAACGGTGGATTAACCCCTTGTGCAGGGAAATCAGCCACCTGCTGGCTGCCGCCGGGCGGCCGGAACACACGCCGGAAGCTCTGCGCGAGACCATTGAGGCGGTCGCCCGCAGAACCGCCGCCAACACTTCCTCCATGCGGGCTGATGTGCTGGCAAGGCGAACCACGGAAATCGACTTTATTAATGGTTACCTGATGCGACTGGGCCGGCAACATGGCATACCGACGCCGGTGAACCAAATGCTCACCGAACAGGTACAACAACTGAACTGACTTTTACCAGAGGGAGCAACATCATGGGCAACCGCCTGTCGAAGATCTACACCCGAACCGGAGACGACGGCTCTACCGGCCTGGCCGATGGCAACCGTATCGCCAAAAACGCCCAGCGAGTGGAAGCCATGGGTATGGCGGATGAATTGAATTGCCATATTGGCGTGTTGATTGAGACGCTTCCAGCCGACGATAGCCTGATCGATACCTTCCGGCGCATTCAGCATCACCTGTTTGATCTGGGCGGCGAATTTGCCATCCCGGGCAGCAAGGTGATCAGCGACAATCACATTGAGTGGCTGGAGCAGACTCTGGACGAGTACAACACCGACCTGCCGCCGCTAAAAAACTTCATCCTGCCTGGGGGCTGCCCTGCCGCAGCACAATGTCATCTGGCACGGGCGGTCTGTCGCCGGGCCGAGCGCGTGGTGGTGGCCCTTGGCCACGAGGACTCCATCAATACTGCCTCGCGTCACTACCTGAACCGGTTATCCGATCTGCTGTTTGTCATCGCCCGAGTGCTGGCTCGCCGGGATGGCAGCCAGGAGATTCTCTGGGAGCAAAAAAAATCCGGCCTCTGAGGCCGGATTTTTCACAACAACCACAGATTACACCTTGAATGCTTCCACCAGGCGCTGAAGCGACGCGGTAAGCTCCGACATCTGTCTGGACGAAGCCAGAGTCTCTTCGGCGTTGGAGGCAGTGCTCTGGCCAAATTCGCCAATGCGCTCCACGTTGGCATTCACGTTCCTGGCCACGGCCGACTGTTCCTCCGCCGCCTGGGCAATCTGGTGGCTCATATCAACGATCTCGGAAATGCCCGAGGCAATCCGATCCAGCGCTTCGGTCACTTCACCAGACTTCTGTACTGTCTTCTCCGTGGCATCGTGACTTGAGGTCATGGCAGATACCGCTTCTTTTACACCACCCTGAAGCCGGGAGATCATGCCTTCAATTTCCTCAGTGGACTTGTGGGTACGCTGAGACAATGAACGAACCTCATCCGCCACCACCGCAAAGCCACGCCCCTGTTCTCCCGCCCTCGCTGCCTCGATGGCCGCGTTCAGCGCCAGCAGGTTGGTCTGCTCGGCAATTGCTTTAATCTCAACCAGAACCTGACTGATATTGTCACTGTCCGCACTCACCCGGTTGATGACATCAACGGCGCCTGCAATCTCCGTAGCCAGCCGGTTAATGGTCGCCACCGTATCGGCCACCACTTCCCGACCCTTCTCGGTATCTTTCTCGGCATTCCCCGCACTATCCGCCACCCGGTGCGCACTCTCGGTAACTTCATTGACCGCTTCCACCATCTGGCCCATGGCCTCGTTGATCTGACCGGTCTCTTCCATCTGTCGGGCCACGGCCTGACTGTTAGCCGATGCGGTGTCATTCACCCGGACCGCCTGCTGATCAACATCTGCTGTTGTAGAGCCCACCGACCGGACAAGCTCAGCAATACGATCGGTCATGTTGTTGAACTCAGAGGTGAGCTCCCCCAGTTCGTCCCGGTTGTTCAACCGGATATGGGTGGTCATATCGCCGGCGGCCACATTTCTTGCAGCTTCGCTGAACCGGTTGATGGCAATCCGCACAGACATAAAGAAGCCCACATAGAGGTAGACCACCACCAGCATCACAGCAATCAGCGCCACCAGAATCAGGGTGCGCTGCCCGGTCTGGCGAGCCAGGCGATCCTCAAGATTACCGGCAACCACATCGAAGATACGATCGCTGAGGGTATCGTAATATCCCATCTGCGCCGATACGGTCTCGTCGAATTCCTGCCAGGGCAGCTCCAGGCGCATAGGCGTAATGACATTCAGGTCCAGCTCATCACGCACTGTCATCAGGCTCTCTTCCGTGCGGGTCAACGCACCGCTCGCACTCTCTGCCAGTTGGGGCGACGCCTCCACAGCAACGGAAAGGGCCGGCGAAAGCAGCGAACTGCGGTTGGTCAACTGATCGTAGATTTCATTCAGGGTTTCGCTGAGTGCATAGCCCACCTGACCTTCCACCAGCGCAAAAATACCGTATGAACGGGCGCCGCCAACAACCGTGCGAGACTCAGGCAACGCAGAACGCACCAGCCCTAACAGCAGCAGGTTTTCCCGGGACGCATCCTGCCCCAACCCGCTGATTTCAATGGTCGCCGGCAGCAAGGCCATCACCTTCTGCACAAATTCCTGGTAGTACTTGAACTGGGGGTCAATGTTGCCCTGATAGTTATCGTTGGCTTTGAGCGTCTCCCATTCTTCCCTTACAGCCAGAATCTGCTCCTGCCAGGAGCCGGAGGTGTCAAAAGAACGCTGTGGTTCGGCGAGATCTGCCAACAGGGCGTCCATACGACTGGCCGCTTCGTTGGCTTTTTCGAGCAGGGGTTGTTCGTCTTTCAGAATGCCAGGGGCCTGATAGTCACGGTAATCCATCGACGCCACCAGCAGGCGTTCCACCTTCTGGAGTTCTGCAAGACCTTCAATGCCGCGGGTCATGGTCTGAACCGACTGGTTGAGCCCGGAAATCACCAACCAGGAAAGCACGATGATAGGGCCAAGAAAGAGAATGCTGATGAGGCTGAATTTGTAAACCATGGGCAGCCGATTCATCAGTGCTACAGCCGGATTGATTATATAGTTCACAGAGCCCTCGCTGCTTCTAACAACTGAATCTTTATTCTTTTGTTTGATTATCGCCCGTTGCCGGAAAAACTTAATCACTATTTAGTGTTATTCTGTAATTCGTTTTTTGCTCTCCGCCTAGGTCACGCCAGCGATCACCAGCAATGCAAACGCACATATCCACACCAGCATGCTCCGGTTGAGGAGGTCCCTTATGGCGCTGAGGCTCCGTCCGCCAAAATCGGGCCACTCTTCCGGGTGCAACTCCGAAAAGCGCGCAGGATCAAGTGCATAACCAGTTAACGACCCGTTGGCGGAAATCATGAGCACATCCGCAGTCTTTTTACCGAATCCCGGGAATACCTTGCGTATTTCCCGGGACCAGCCGGCCAGGTCACCGGCGAGTCCGAATGTGCATGACAGCAAGCGGGAAGGAATCCAGCCGATAAGCCGGGCCGCCCGCTGATAGCGTTCCCGCGCGGCCGCCTGCGGCCATTGGCCCGCCAGAGCTACAAGCCCGCGAGCCAGAAAAGCCAGCGCTATGCCGCCGACGGCGTACCAGAAAACCACCAGGAAGAAACGCTCGAAAACCGAGACCATCAGCGCCCGCGACACCGACAGGTGCATGGCTTCTGGCGATAGCGCCGCTCCTCTTTCGGAGGCGGGCAGGCGCTCTTGAACATGGTGCCAGGCAGCCTGCATATCTCCGCGCCGCCAGGCATCGGAATAGGCTCGCAGCACCTTGCGCCAGCCCGGCGCTCCCATCAGTACCACCATCAGCACCAGTTCAAGCGGATACAGGGCATAGCGGTAGCCCGCCTCACTGGACAGCGCCCACGCGCCAGCGAGCGCCAGAGAAGGTAACACAACCAGCAGCGACCCTCTCCAGACTGACCGCTCCTGACCCGCTTCTACCCGGCCCCAACGATGAAACCAGCCACGCCAGACCTCATCGCCAGCCAGGTGATCGGCGCGGTCCAGCCTGCGGCGAATCACGTACGCAATCAGAAAAACAACCAACGACATCAGGCCATCTCCTCGTTCGACAGCAGTGTCTGGAAGCGAGACCACTCAAACGCGGGCCCTGGGTCGGTTTTTCGGCCTGGAGCAATATCACTGTGGCCGGCAATGCGACCCGGCGTGATTTCCGGCCAGGCTGTCATTGCCAGGAGCGCCAGACGCGCCAGCGCACGGTACTGATCATCGGTATAGGGAACGTCATCCGCACCTTCGAGCTCGATACCAATGGAGTAGTCGTTGCATTCCTCCCTGCCCATAAAACTGGACCGGCCGGCATGCCACGCCCTGTCCAGGCAGCTGACAAACTGAATAACGGAACCATCCCGACGAATCAACGCATGGGCAGACACCTTCAGCTCGGCGATGGTTTCAAAATAAGGGTGGGCAGTGGTATCGAGACAGTTACAGAAAAAATTCTCGATGTACGGGCCGCCAAACTGTTCCGGCGGCAGGCTGATGTTATGAACCACCAGCAATGAGATAGAAGAGCCTTCTGGGCGGGGGCCAAAATTGGGTGACGGACACCAGCGCGCGCCGGGAAACCGGCCACTGGAACGCAAAAGCGCTGCCGCGTCTTTCAGGGAATGTGAGTGATGATCGTTCTGGATACTAGACAACGTGTTTCCATCGGCGCAGAGGACTCATGCAGATGATTGAATCACAAAGCGCCCACGGATGCCACGACGTCCCCGGTGCCCTGCCTGGGCACTCAGTACCGGAGATCAGTCTTTGCGATTATGGCGGAGGTTGTCGATGATGGACTCCAGCGCCCGATCAAAGATCAGGCCGTCATCCAGCATGGTGATCGCCTGCTCCTGCAGAGCAATCGCCAGGTCATCCCGATGATATTCCGCCACCTTCGCACCACTGCGGTTAACAAAGATGTACTTGCCGGTGGCCTTGATGAAGGCCGCCAGCTTGCAACGGACCCTGGTCTCGTCTCTGGCCATCTCAACCCAGGATCCAACTCTCAGGCCATCCGCCTTCGCCAGCCATTCCGCCGACGCTACTGGTGATTGGATCTCCGCGGATTCCTCGGCGACGGCTGCCGTCTCAACGCCGACTGAGACCTCAGCAGGCTTGACTGACGCAGGTTCAGCCACCTCGTCAATCACCTCCGGCGCAGGTTCCGATTGCTCGGGAGTTTCCGCCGGCTCTGCAGGAGCTTCAGGTACCTCGAAATTCTCAATCGTGGGTGCCTTGTCCTCAACAACCGGCGCGGTCACCAGTTTCTGGAAAACATCGACATGGGCAAGCTCCAGGTCCCGGATGGCCGCATCGGTTGCAAACGGGTCCCAGGAGATCTCCTGAAGCGCCTTGCGGAGCTCTTCCACCACCTCTGGTATCATTCGCAACAATTCCGCCCGGGTATCAGAAGACACCGGTCGCGGGTCAACACTCCACACCAGCCGCTCACTGATGGCCTTTGCCTGCAGCCAACGCTCGCTTTCTTCACCCTCGCGCAACACCACCCACTGCAGGTAGCGGGTCCAGGGCTCGTTCAGCACCTGTAAAACCGGCTCGGGAATGTCCCGGCCTGCCGTGTGCTCACGGATAACACCGGTAGCAGCCTGACTGGCACGCTCCTGCCGGGCGCGTCCTTCCTCGGCATCCCGAAGGCGCTGCTCAACCAGCTCGCGACGCCGGCGATCCAGATCCATGAAGTGACCAAAGTCCTTCAGCAATTCCTCGAACAGCCCTACCTGATCGGTGTATTCGGTCAGCACCCGACCCACCACTTCCTCAATCTTTTCCCGAAGCGGATCACGCATTCCGGCACGTTTCTCGCTCCAGCCAATGGCGGCCAGGGCAAGTTCGTTGAGGAGCTTGCGAACCGGATGGCCACCACGATTGAAAAAGTTCTTGTCGCTGAGTGCGACCTTGAGCACCGGAATCTGTAGCCGCCCGATCAGCGCCTTCATAACCGGATGCAACTGACGATCTTCGAGAATAAAATCAAACAGCATTGAGACCAGGTTGATCACGTCACTGTCGACCTGCCCTACTGAGAATCGCTTCCCTTCCGGACCCTGCAACAGCGGCTGTAACTGCTGGCGCAAAGGCACCACATTGTCGCCTTCACCCTGCGGCGCTGCGCCCTGCAGTTCGTTCAGGCGCGCCATCAGACGATCGGTATCCAGAACAGCGCCGGTTTGTGCCATACCGGCACTACTGGTCTCTCCCTGGTGCAACAGCGCACTCAGCTCACTGAAAGTAGGCGACGGTCCATGGCCATTGGCAGTACCTTCGGCAGCCGGGGCTTCCTGGGCGGGCGTTGGCGAGCCGCCTGCCTTTGGCGCACTGCGACCCGGCGCTACCTGAGCACCACCCACCGGAGCCCGCTTCATGTCTGGCAGCACGCCGGCGGCGATCAGGGTTTTGTTGCATTCCTGGTAGAAATCGCTGAGCTTGTCCACCAGCAGGCGCTCAAACAGTTTCAAAACCACCAGCTTGGCACGGATATCAATATCCAGATCGGTGCAAGCATCCGAGATAGCGCCGCAAATGACTTCCGGGCTGAGAGGCATTTGATCGTCAGAGAGATCCAACTGCGGAACAAGATGGCGAATCCGGGCCGCCAACATCCTTACCGGCTCCTGGTATCGATTCCGCAGGCGATTGGTCAGGTTATCTATCGCTACCTGCTGTTCAAGATCAGAGTGATCCACCAGGCTGAGGGAGTCCTGGTCCACTTCTTCCAGTGAACTACCGGAGCGGGCAGGTTTGAACTTACCCAGCTCGTTGAAGGCCTGGCTGACGTATTGCAGGACTGACACTGTCATTGCCTTCCGGCGCAGTCGCAGCTCCCGCATGGCGTCGAAGTAAGCAGTCTGGTCCTGGTTGGAGCCGGCCCGGTCTGCGAGGGCAAACAAACTGTCGTCAGCCTGTTCGAAAAAACTGGCAAGTACCGCCTTGAGTGACTGACCCGATGTGTCACGCAGTCGCACCAGCTCTACCGGTAACGAGAACCGGCTCACCGGCTTCTGACCGGCCAAGCGGACTACCTTGTTATCGTGCGCCATGTGGATGCTCCGGAATCGAACAGCTGATGGTACTTAAACCTTTATAGGATTACATCATACGGGCGAGTGTCGTCACCTTGTGTCAGAATTTGTCACCTTTTGTGTCAGCAGGAACTGCATCACACTTCAGACCGCTCACACCTCCATTTGGCGAATCGATAGCGCTGGCAGTAGAATTGCCCTCCACACTTTTCCAAGCCACCATCAACCTCCGGACGTCCCAATGATTTCTGCCGAACTGCTGCGCCAGGCCCGTATCGAATCCGTTGCCCAGAGTCTGCGGGAAGATATTGGCGATGGCGACATCACTGCCCAGCTGATTCCTGCCGAAAAACTGGCAACCGCAAGGGTAATCACCCGGGAAGACGCCCGCCTGGCTGGAAGCGCCTGGGTGGAGGAGGTTTTTCGCCAGGTGGATCCCTCAGTGACACTTCAGTGGCAGTTTCACGATGGCGACGACGTACCCGCCAACGCCGTGATTTTCCGCATGCAAGGCCCGGCCCGCTCGCTTCTGACCGCTGAACGAGCTGCTCTTAACTGGTTGCAGACCCTGTCTGGCGTGGCAACGGCCTGTGCCCATTACGCTCGCCGGGTGTCCCATACCAACGTCCGCCTTCTGGACACCAGGAAAACCCTGCCAGGGCTGCGACTGGCCCAGAAATACGCGGTGACTTGCGGTGACTGCGACAATCACCGGCTGGGGCTCTGGGACGCCTTCCTGATCAAGGAAAACCACATTGCCGCCTGCGGCTCCATTGCCAATGCGGTCGCCGAAGCGCACCGCATTGCACCAGGCAAACCCGTGGAAGTGGAAACCGAATCGCTCGACGAACTGGACCAGGCTCTTGAGGCCGGGGCCGACATCATCATGCTGGACGAGTTCTCGCTTGCCGACATGGCTGAAGCGGTAAAGCGGAATGCCGGAAAAGCCCGCCTTGAAGCTTCCGGTGGCATCAACGCGCACACGCTGGTGCCCGTTGCCGAAACCGGCGTGGATTACATCTCTATTGGCGCACTGACCAAAGACGTACGAGCCATCGATTTGTCCATGCGCCTGGAGTAATCCAGTCCCGGAATAATCAGCGGCCGCCAGAGGACAACAGCCGATCCATCTCCTCAAGCGCTGAGATCAGCTCACGGCCGGACTGCTCACGCCCACGGAAATGCTCTTCTGCCATGGGCGCAATACCAGATACCTCTGGCAGCGCGTGACCGGCTTCCACCAGCGCCTTCATTTTTTCAAGAAACACGAACTGCAGCCACTGGGTGAAGTCCATGGTATCCAGGCAGAACGGCTGGGTACTCTGGAACGCCTCCGGTGGCAGGCTTTCTGTCTGCCAGACACCCAGTTGCCGAAGTTCAATTTCAATCTGCAGCAAACCGTCGGTCACCTGATCCAGGTGGCGTGCTTTTTCACTCATGGGATTCCTCTCAGTCTGCCAATGGCTCCAGCTCAACAGACTCCCCATGCAGCACACGGTATAGATCCTCATACTGGCGTGTGAGCGTGTGTTTAGGAGCCATGTGAATCAGCGGTTGGCGACTCTGGTGTGATTCTTTCATCTTGACGGAACTGGACAGGCGTACCGGCAGCACCGGCACCCCCTCCTCCGTCAGCTCCCGGACCAACTGCCTGGGCAGGCTCGCCCTTGGCTGGAACTGGTTTGCAATGATGCCCTCAACAACCAGCTCCTCATTATGATCCTCCTGCAATTCGCGGATTTCATGGAGGATGTTGTAGAGCGCCTGGCGGGAGAAATCATCGCAGTCGAACGGGATCAGGCAGCGCTGGGCAGCAATCAGGGCAGAACGGGTGTAGAAATTCAGGGCCGGGGCGGTGTCGATATAGATCTCATCGAAACTGTCGCTGAGCTTTTTCAGAAACTCCCTGAGCTTGTAGATCTTGTGCTTGGCTTCGAGTTTGCGTTCCAGAAAATCCAGCTCAGGGCTGGATGGCAACACGTACAGGTTGTCGAATGACGAGGCGTGTACAAACTCGTCAGGTCGACGATTGAAGACACTGAAGGCGACCGTCTGCTCCAGCAGATCGGCAACGGTATCTTTCAGTTCAGCCGCCGGCTTGCCCAGCAGGTAGTGGGTGGAGTTGCCCTGTGGGTCCAGATCCACCACCAGGGTACGCTTTCCTCTTGCGGCGCTGATGGCCGCCAGATTACAGGTGATACTGGACTTGCCAACGCCACCTTTCTGATTGAATACAACCCGTCTCATGTCGTCTCTCCAATGGCCTTTATCGTTATTAATCCCTTTACCGTTACCATCCCATCACAGCTTTAACAAACGGAATGGTTAAACGTCGCTGGGCCTGCAGCGAATTCTCATCCAATGTATCCAGCAGCCCCAGCAGATCACCCAGCTTTCTAGGGGCCCTGCGCATGATGAAGCCGGCAACATCCTCACTCATCACCAGCCCGCGCTGCTCTGCCCGGGCCATCAGGATTCGCTGCCGATCCTCATCCCGGTACACGCCCAACTGAATGAGCAAGCCATGTGCCAGACGAGATCCCAGGTCTGCCAGTCCGAACGGCAGCGAAGCGGGCACCTCGGACAGACTGACCACCAGCAGACCATTACGATCCAGCACCCGGTTGTACAGGTGGAAAACCGCCTCCTCCCAGCCGGGATCACCCGCGGCATGCTCCAGATCGTCAAGACAGATCACATCATGACTGTCCAGGCCCGCCAGGGCGTCCGGGCCGAACGGCAGCAGCTCGACAATGCTGATGCAGACGGCGGTCTTCTCCATCTGCTCGGACTCATGGCAGATCGCCTGCAACAGATGACTTTTGCCGGTATCGGAATCGCCACAGATCACCACTACCGGAAGCCCCGACGGCTCCCGGCACACCAGTTCCAGACGCTGGGCGGCCGAACGGTTACGGTCGCCGTGAAAGTTGTCGAAGCGGGCATCGTCCCGGAGCTTGACCCCCAATACCATTTGTGAGGCTTTCATGACCGCTTCGCCCTCCAGGCCCGCAAACTCCAGACTGCAACATAATGGCCCCCGCTCACTACAGCGCTGACGGCAACCAGCCAGCCCCCGGTATCGATTACCCAGGGCTGCATGGGCAAACCCGCCAACAGGATGATAATGGCAAGCGCCACGAGTATCTGTACAAACGTGTTGATCTTGCCCGGAATACTGGGCTCCATATCAAACCGACCGATGCCGTAATGAAAAGCCAGCCCGCCGCAGACAATGACAAGATCCCGACCCAGCACCAGGGCAAACAGCCACAGCGGAAGTACACCGGTAATGGTGAGCATGAGGTAGGCCGAAATCAACAGCGCCTTGTCCGCGAGAGGGTCGGCCACAGCGCCAAGCCGGGAGCGCCAGTTGAAATGACGGGCCAGAAACCCGTCAAAGGCATCGGTCAGTGCGGCAACGAAGAATATCACCAGAGACAGCCGGTAGTTACCTTCCAGCAGTGCGCCGGCGAACGGCACGATCAGCACCATTCGCAGGAATGTCAGTGCATTCGGGATCCAGCGCCACTGCCTAGAACTCACCGGGCCGCCTCCATCAAGCCATCAGCTTCGGTCGCCGCCAGTGGCGCCGGGAGCGGGTTGCCAGCGGTAATAAAGTACCTGGTACAAAGACTCAAAAGCCTGTTCGGCATCCTGCTCATCGCCCGGAGCCAGGGGCTGATAGCTGAACCCAGCCGTCTCAGCACTATCCTGCGCATCCGTTCCGGCCGGTGCTTCGGTATCGTTCCGGGAACCGGCCTCGCTTGTTTGCGCCGCACCATCCCCTTCCGAGCCAGTAGCCTGGCTGTTCTTGCTGGCCGTTATCGGCTCTGCAGGCTGCTCCGCCGGCACAAATCGTGCGTCCAGCGCGATATGCTCCTTCAACTGGTCAAGTTCTCCGGAGAACGCTACTTCCACGGTCAGCCGGTTGCCACGAACCCGTGACGCACCAACAGACACTACCGGAGTCATGTCCTGCAGTGCCCGGGTCACCTGGCCGTAATCTGCCAGCGTCGTTACACCCTCAAGCACCATATCAACTTTCGGAGCCTCACCCGCCTCGCCGGCTGTGACCGCATATCGGCTGGCGTATTGCTCTGTCCAGCGATCGATTAAAGCTTGCGCCAACTGTTCCGGCGTATCGGCATTGACCGACTGCTCACCTGCATCGAGCCCCATGCCTTCAACCACCCAGCCTGCACGCCATTGGCCACCGGAACGACTGATACGCACCAGAGCCAGGGCATCGTGGGACAGATCTTCTGAAGCTTGCTGGATGCGGCCGACAAACTGGCCCCACAAATCCGAAAGCAAAGCCCGATCGCCAGCATAGGTCTCCGGCGGGAAGGCAATGGGCAGACCGCGGGCGGCCGCTGCTGATAAGAGATGTTGTGCCCAGAGCCCCTCATTACTTCCCGGCGCTGAATCCGCTGCACGGGTCAGTAATTGCCGGTCTCCCCGGTCTTCCACGGCAATCCAGGCCAGCGTCAGGGGGCGGTTGGCGCCCCATACCGGCGCCTGCACAGACGCCAGCGCGCGGTTGACCCCGACAGCTCCGAAACTCATCTGCAAACGTGACTGCCCCGCGGTACGGTTCACCTGATAAGACAGCAACATGGACTCGGCGTCTGCCAGTACTTCGTCTATCCCTTCGAGTTCCAGCACCTCACGGGTTCCGGACACCCTCACCATTACCTGACGCAGCCCTTCAGCGTATCCGGCCTTCAACGCATCCGCCGAGGTGCCTGCAACCGGAACATCGGCCGTGTAAAGTCCCGACACGCTGACCGCCGATGCCGGGCCGGCCGAGAGTACCCAACAGACTGCCGCCAACAGAAACGCAGCAACTCGCCCGTTCCTGGCTGTTTTCACTGATTCGGTCATGAAACACCTTGCCATTCCCATGGTTGGCGCACAGGATACACCATCACCAGAGCCGAGAGTAGCAAGCACAGGTTGCAGTCAGGCAATCTGAAACCGGCAATATTGCCTGTGCTCCCAATTCCATTTGGAGCCCCCGTGCGCACCTGTTAAAATCCGCGCCTTGACTCACAGGCCTACGGTTATTTTCCATGAGCGAACAGAAGCCCTCCCTGACCTACCGCGATGCCGGCGTGGACATCGACGCAGGTAACGATCTTGTCAACCGAATCAAGAGTACTGCAGCGCGCACCCGTCGCCCGGAAGTGCTCGGCGGCCTCGGCGGCTTTGGCGCCATGGTATCGATTCCGGCAGGCTACAAAGAGCCCGTACTGGTTTCTGGCACGGACGGCGTAGGCACCAAGCTTCGGCTCGCCATGCAACTGCAAAAGCACGACAGCATCGGCATCGACCTGGTGGCCATGTGCGTGAATGACCTGGTGGTCGGTGGCGCCGAGCCGCTGTTCTTTCTGGACTACTACGCAACCGGCAAACTGAATGTTGACGTTGCCGCCCAGGTAGTAGAAGGCATTGGCCAGGGTTGTGAGCAGGCCGGATGTGCTCTGGTGGGTGGCGAGACTGCCGAGATGCCGGGCATGTATGAAGGCGACGATTACGATCTGGCCGGCTTCTGTGTAGGCATTGTGGAGCGTGACCAGATCATTGACGGTAGCCGCGCGCAGCCGGGTGACGCACTGCTGGCCGTGGGTTCCTCTGGCCCCCATTCCAACGGTTACTCGCTGATTCGCAAGATTATCGAAGTCAGTGGCGCAGACCTGAGCCAGCCAATGGGCGACACCACACTGGCCGACGCCCTGATGGCGCCCACACGCATTTATGTGAAGAATCTGCTTCAACTGATTCGCGAAGTCGATGTTCGGGCCCTGTCGCACATTACCGGCGGCGGCCTGCCCGAGAACATCCCCCGGGTACTGCCCAAGGGCACCATAGCCGCACTCGACACCCAGAGCTGGGAGCTGCCACCGGTATTCCAGTGGCTTCAGAATGCCGGCGGCGTAGCCCGGGAGGAAATGTATCGCACCTTTAACTGTGGTATCGGTATGGTCATCTGTGTACCGGAAGACCAGAAGGCATTGGCCATGGACACCCTGAATGCCATGGGTGAAAAGGTATGGCAGATCGGCGTAATGGAAGCGGCCGAATCCAGCGATGCCGAGCCCGTTGTTCGCTACGCACCGGGGCTTTTGACGGCATGAAGGCAGATCCGGCCCCCGTTCCGAAGATCCTGGTGCTCGCCTCTGGCAGCGGCACCAACCTCCAGGCTTTGATCGACGCCACCCGGGAACGCGACTTTCCGGGTAAGATCATTGCCGTTGGCTGCAACAAACCGGGCGCCTTTGCCCTGGAGCGCGCCGCCCAGGCCAATCTCACCACCTTTGTGGTCGACCATACAAAATATGGCTCCCGAGAAGAATTCGACGCCGCCCTGCTGGCCGAAATTCTTCGCCACAATCCGGACCTCGTGGTGCTGGCTGGCTTCATGCGGATTCTGACCAGCGACTTTGTCCGCGCATTCCGTGGCCGGATGCTTAATATTCACCCTTCCCTGTTGCCAGCCTACACCGGTCTGAACACCCACCGAAGGGTCCTGGAAGCCGGTGACCGCACCCACGGTGTGTCCATTCACTTTGTTACCGAGGAACTGGACGGCGGGCCGGTCATCGCCCAGGCGGAAGTTGCCGTGGCAGAGGATGACACTCCGGAGTCCCTGGCGGAGAAAGTTCAGCAACAGGAACACGTGCTCTACCCCATCGTTGTGCGCTGGTTCTGCGAGGGTCGCATTCAGCTGGGCGCTGAGGGCGTCCTGTTTGACGGCGCGCCCATCGAGCGTCCCATGCGACTGCCGGCGAACTGAACAGATTGTCATCACAAGGCCTCGCCGAACCAACTACACTGTCGCTAGCGTAGACGGTCAAAGAGGCTTTTTGATGCACACAGACAACCCCCACAAACCACGTTTTCAGCTCTGGGCGGCCCTAATTGCCGGCATGATTGCGCTGCCGGCGTCCGCCGGCGATGTTGATTATGCCCCTCTGGTACCCTATGAGGCCCGCTACACCGCCTCCATGTCCAAAGGCGTCAGCCTCAACGGCGAGGGTATTCGGGAACTGACAGACCAGGGCAATAACGTCTGGCTATACCGTACGGATGTCGACTCTTTCATCGCCGATATCAACGAATCACTGATTTTTCGCTGGGAAGATGGCCAGGTGATTCCCCTGCGCTACCGCTATCACCTCTCCGGTTTCCTGATCAAAGATCGCAAACAGTCCATTGATTTTGACTGGCAGGCAGGCATTGCCACCGGCAGCTATCGCGGCGAGAAATTTGAAGTGGAGTTACGAGACAACACCCTGGACCCCTTGGGCTACCAACTGCAACTCCATCAGGACCTCAAGGCAGGCAAACGCGATGTCACCTACCAGGTGCTGGACAAGGGGGATTACGACGACGACCGCTTTGCAGTCATCGACGAAGATAGCCTGAGCGACAATGGCCGCACCATGAATACCCTGAAGGCGGAAAAGGTCCGGGACGAAGACTCCAAACGCCAGACCCTGATGTGGTTTGATCCGGCCCGGGATTACCTGCTGGTTCGCCTGCTCCAGGTAGAGCCTGATGGCAGCGAGTACGAGCTGAAACTCAAAGACGCGACACTGGCCGATTAATCGGCCAGTCCCTGCTCGGCCCACACCGCCTTTACTTCTTCAGCAATAATTCTCAGGCCCTCAGCCACCCGGGCATCGTCCTGCGAATAGGTGACCCTGAGGCACTCATGGCGATGACGCCAGCCATCCTCGGGCAAGCCCGGGAAGAAATAATGCCCGGAGACCACCAGCACACCCCGAGCCTTGAGACGCTGATAAAGTTCCAGACTGGAGACTGGCAAATCCGGGAACCAGAGCCACAGGAACATGGCGCCTTCCGGTTTGTGGATGTACCAGCGACAACTATCCTCGCCCATGGCGTCCCGGAACACCGATACCGCCCGCTCCATTTTTGCTTTATAGAACGGGCAAACCACATCCCGGCTCAGGGACAGAATCTCTCCGGAGCGCACCAGCGGTTCTGCCAGCATCGCACCAAAGCTTCCGGTGGCCAGGTTCATGATGGCGTTGATACCCGACAATGCCTTGATAATGGACTCTTCGGCAATAACAATCCCGGTTCGCGCCGCCGGCAAGCCCAGCTTTGACAGGCTCAGACACAGGATAACCTGCTCGTTCCAGCTCGGCTGCGCGTCGACAAACAGCAGGCTCGGAAATGGCGTTCCATAGGCTCCGTCGACAATCAGCGGAATATCGTTTTGCCGGGCCAGCGCTTCCAGCCGGGCCAGTTCTTCATCGGTAATCACATTCCCGGTGGGATTGGTTGGCCGGGAGACACAGATAGCGCCGGTTTCTCCGGTCACCTCCACGGCGTCAAAATCCACCCGATATTTGAATTCATGGGCATCGGTGAAGGAGATGTCCGGCTGTACCGCGTGGAACAGCCCTTGCTCAATCCCCGCATCGGCGTAGCCAATGTATTCAGGCGCCAGAGGCAGCAGGATATGCTTGTGATGGCCATCACCGTAGTCGCCGCCAAACATGTTGAAAAGCATGAAGAAGGCGGCCTGACTGCCATTAGTCAGCGCGATGTTTTCAGGTTTCAGGCCCCAGCCATATTCCTGGTTCAACAACTGGGCCAGGGAGGCGATAAACTGCTTTTCCCCCTGAGGGGGATCGTAAATACCCACCAGCCGACGCACGTCAGCTTCATTGGATGCCATCTCCGCCAGAATGCTCTGAACTCTCTGCTGGATCTCCGGAATGTGGCCGGGGTTACCACCGCCCATCATGATCATGTCTTCACCCGAGGCCATGGCATTCCCGAGATCGTCCATCAGGGAAGTAATGCCGGCATCAGCAGTGAATTTACGACCGAAAGCAGAGAGTTTCATGATTCATTCCGTTCAATAAAGTACTGAGGGAGGTTACAGGCAGTGTAGCTCGGTTGCCTTATGTCAGCCTTCCAGGGAGATCCCCAGGTTACTGACACCGTCGTTGGCGGCACCGGCTCGGAGTTCAGCCAGGAAGGCTTCTTTGGGTGTTCGCTGCTTTTTCAGCGCCATGACGGTGTCGCGCTGAAACAGTTTGTCGTCCTTGAGCAGTGGATGATGCTCAAACACGCGCACCAGTTCGTTTTCATCCATTCCCTCACCTTCGGACATTTCAACAAAATCCATGACGGTGCGGGTCGCCAGCTGGGAGGCTTCGGTGGCACGATGCTTGTTCGGGTTCAGGCGGTTCAGCAGCGCCTGCTCAAGCAACTGGCAGAAATCGAAGGCCGGGTAGACACCATAGGCATCGTACTCGTCGACATTGGGGCACAGGGTTTCTAGTTTACTGAGCAGCTGCGGAATTGCGGCATCGGCCACGTCTTTCTGGAGCATGTCCCAGGCCAGATCGAGCAACTGGCGCATCTTGCCGCCGGTTTTCAGGCCAACGGCGTCGGCGAACAGGGCGTAGTTGGGAAAGGAACGTTCGGCCAGGGCCAGCAGGAAGGCGCATTCGCGCCAGCCCTGCAGTTGTGAGACGGCTTTGAGAAACTGGTTGGCATTCATGTCCTGGGCAGGGTCACGCCGGTCTGGCCAAGGTACTTGCCGCCGCGGTCTTTGTAGCTGGTTTCACAGATTTCGTCGGATTCGAAGAACAGCATCTGGGCAACGCCTTCGTTGGCGTAGATTTTCGCTGGCAGGTTGGTGGTGTTGGAGAATTCCAGGGTGACCTGGCCTTCCCACTCCGGTTCCAGCGGGGTGACGTTCACGATGATGCCGCAACGTGCATAGGTGCTTTTGCCCAGGCAGATAGTGAGTACGCTTCTGGGGATGCGGAAGTATTCAACGGTGCGCGCCAGGGCGAAGCTGTTCGGCGGGATGATGCAGACGTCGCCGGTGTAGTTGACGAAGCTGTTTTCATCGAAATTTTTCGGGTCTACGGTGGCGCTGTGGACGTTGGTGAAGATTTTGAATTCGTTGCTGCAACGTACGTCGTAGCCGTAGCTTGAGGTGCCG
>JAJUKC010000123.1 GCA_029264995.1 Marinobacter sp.
GTGGGCAATATCGTTCGGGGTCAGCGCGGAAATGCCTTCGGTGTAAGCCTTGTCGAACTGCAGGGGCACACCAAAACCGGACGCAGCCAGGATGGTCAGTTTGTGGGCGGCGTCGATGCCTTCCACATCAAAGGTCGGATCAGCTTCCGCGTAACCCAGCGCCTGCGCTTCTTTCAGCACCTCTTCAAAGGGCCGTCCGGCACGCATTTCGGTCAGGATGTAGTTACCGGTGCCATTGATAATGCCGGCAATGGTGTCAATGCGGTTGGCGGCCAGGCCTTCACGCACAGACTTGATCACCGGAATGCCGCCGGCCACGCCAGCTTCGTAGGCAACTACGACGCCAGCCTTCTCCGCTGCGTCGAAAATCTCATTACCGTGCACGGCAATCAGGGCCTTGTTGGCGGTCACCACATGCTTGCCGTTGGCAATGGCCGCCAGTACCAGCTCCTTGGCTGCGTCATAGCCACCAATCAGCTCTACCACGATATCAATGGAGGGATCGTTCACCACATCATAAATGTCGGTACTGAACGGGACATTGCCCAGATCAAGGTCATCGCGGCTATGGCGGCTTGCCACCCGGGCAATCCGAATGTTGCAGCCGGCACGACCCGCAATAATTGCGGCGTTGCGAGTCAGGACATTGAATGTACCGCCGCCTACGGTTCCCAGTCCGCAAATTCCGACATTGACGTCTTTCAAGCTCTCACCTCTGATCCCGATGGGGTGCTGATGGATTGCAATAAGGGGGCATAGTATACCGATTCAGGGCCGGCTGAATAAGCCCTGAATCGGTCACGCTTTCAACAAAGATGATGACTACCGGCGAACACCGACAGGGTCACAGAATACCCAGGCCCTCGGCCAGATTTCGGGCCGGCACATAACCCCGAACCATATTGCCATCTTCCAGCAAAATTGCCGGGGTACCGGTCACACCCACCTGACCGCCGAGCCGATACTGCTCCGCCACCGGGTTTTCACAACTCTTCTGCTCTACCGACCGCCCCGCTTTGGCAGCATCCATAGCGGCCTGCTGATCGTCAGCACACCAGACCGAGATATATTTATTGAAAGAGGCTGTACCCGGCCCGGAACGGGGAAACGCGTAGTAGTTGACGGTAATACCGTAATCATTCAGCTGGGGCACTTCATCGTGCAACTTCCGGCAATAGGGGCAATCAATATCGGTAAACACATCAACGACCGCCTTCTCTTCACCCTTGGCCGGATAGGAAATCACGCCCTTGCCACCGTAATCCGCCATCAGGTCCTTACGGGAACCCGCACGGGATTCTTCAGTAACGTTGGCAATGCCGTTTTCGGTGATTTTCAGCAGATCGCCCGTCAGCAGATAGGTGCCGTCTTCCGTGGTGTAGATGGTATCGCCGTTGTTGCTCTGAACTTCGTACAACCCTTTTGCCTCAGATTCGCGAACAGAGTTCACCTTGAGACCGGGAACCGCCTCGGTCAGCCGCTGGGCAATGCGGTCTTCGGCTTCGCCTGCCTGGGAGGCTGGCGCCCCGACCAGGGTCAGCGCCAGTCCAACGGACACTGCTACTGATTTGATGTTCATGAGCTTAAAACTACCTCTGTCGGTTTATGTGGTGTCTGCGACACCGGAAAATCGGATTAGTTCAGCCTCCGGAGCGGCCGGAGTCAACCCCTGGGGTGATGGGCCTGATGAAGATCCTGCAATCTTTGGCGCGCAACATGGGTGTAGATCTGGGTGGTAGACAGATCTGAATGCCCCAACAACATCTGAACCACCCGAAGATCCGCCCCGTTATTGAGCAAATGGGTGGCAAACGCATGCCTGAGTGTATGAGGGGAAAGGTGCTTGGTGATTCCGCAGCGCACGGCGTAATGCCGGATACGGTACCAGAAGGCCTGTCGGGTCATGGCGGTTCCCCGATTACCCGGAAACAAGGCATCACTGGTCTTGCCCCGCAGCAGCTCGCCCCTGGCCTCGCGCATATACCGTAACAGCCAGTCCACAGCCTCTTCACCCAGCGGCACCAAACGCTCCTTGCCACCTTTGCCGTGTATGCGGACCACCCCCTGCCTCAGGTTAACCTGGTCCACCGTCAGCCCTGTCAGCTCGGAGACCCGAAGCCCGCAACCATAGAGAATCTCCAGCATGGCCCGATCCCGTAATTCTACCGGCAGCTCCGGGTCCGGCTCAGTCAGCAGCGACTCCACGTCGGCCTCGGTCAGGGTGTCCGGCAAGCGCCGGGGCAGCCTTGGACTGTCAATCCGCAACGTTGGGTCTTCGGCAATAACGCCTTCACGCAACAGAAACCGATAGAACCGCCGTATACCAGACAGACGACGGGCCGCCGTGCTGGTTTTCAGGCCGTCGGACAAGCCCCGGGACATCCAGGCCAGAAGGTCTGTGCGCCGCGCGTTTCGCAAAGTTGGTGCTCCGGCTTGCTGCTCCAGCCACTCGGACAAACGGCACAGATCACTGGCATAGGCCTGCCGGGTTTTCTCACCAAGGCCATCCTCAAGCCAGACCGCGTCACTGAAACGCTCTATCAGCTGTTCATCTTCTGGCCTCAGCACAGCACCCTCTTCGATTACCCAGTTATCGCAGGCATTAAACCATAAAAAAAGCAGCCCCTTGAGGCTGCTTTTTGGTACTGAACAGACGAATCTGAATCAGTTGAGCTTTTCCTTGATACGAGCTGCCTTACCAGACAGGTCGCGCAGGTAGTAAAGCTTGGCCTGACGCACGTCACCACGACGCTTCACACTGACGCTGTCGATCAGCTTGGAGTAGGTCTGGAAAGTGCGCTCAACGCCCACGCCGTAAGAGATCTTACGAACGGTGAAGGAAGAGTTCATGCCACGGTTACGCTTGCCGATAACCACGCCTTCAAACGCCTGCAGACGCTCACGGTTACCTTCAGTTACGCGAACCTGTACAACCACGGTATCGCCCGGCGCGAACGCAGGGATTTCCTTGGTCATCTGTTCTGCTTCAAGTTGACTGATGATGTTGTTCTTGCCGCTCATCGTAATGCTCCTGATACCCAATCTTTCAATGCCCTGATGACTCAGAGGCACCCGGTTCGTTCAAAATTTCTTCCAGTAACTGGCGCTCTTCTTCCGTAAGTTCCCGCTTTTCCAGCAGGTCGGGGCGCCGCTCACTGGTTCGCCTCAACGATTCTTTCAATCGCCAACGCCGGATCTGTTCATGGTGACCGCCCAAAAGAACTTCCGGCACCGCCTGACCTTCGTAAACCTCGGGCCGGGTGTAGTGCGGACAATCCAGCAAACCATCAGCAAAGGAATCCTGCTCCGCTGACTGCGCATGACCCAGCGCTCCGGGGATGAGGCGTGTTACCGCATCAATCACAGCCATCGCCGCCAGTTCGCCACCTGAGAGCACAAAATCCCCCAGAGACACTTCCCGGTCGACTTCCGCCGATATCAGGCGTTCATCAACGCCCTCGTAACGACCGGCAACGAGAATCAGCTGTTGCTCGGCAGCGAGAGACTCCACCACCGACTGATCCAACCTTTCACCCTGGGGCGAAAGATAGACCACACAGGCCTTGCCGGGTGCCGATGCCCGGGCCGCATGAATGGCATCCCGCAGGGGCTGGATTTTCATCAGCATCCCGGGGCCACCGCCATAAGGCCGGTCATCCACAGTACGGTGACGGTCATGCGTGAAGTCCCGGGGGTTCCAGCTGTTAAAGGTCAGCAGACCTTCACGAACTGCCCTGCCAGTAATTCCGTAATCGGTCACCGCAGAAAACATGTCGGGAAACAGACTGACCGCGCCAATCCACACCCGTCAGAACTCCGGATCCCAGTCCACCACCATGCGCGAGCTTTCAAGGTCCACGCCCTGCACTACCTGGTCGGGCAGATAGGGAATGAGCCGTTCGCGCTGGTCAATGGAGCCCGCTGTCGCGTGCACCACCAGGACATCGTTGGAGCCTGTTTCCAGCAGGTGATGCACCTTACCCAGGCACTCACCGTCAACCGTGAACACCTCCAGGCCTTCAAGCTGATGCCAGTAGAACTCCCCTTCAGGCAGTTCCGGCAGCAGCTCGGTCGGAACCCGGATCTCGGCACCGCCATAACTGCGGGCCAGCTCACGATCATCAATACCTTTAAGCCTGACGACGATCCCCTGCCCTTGGCGGCGACCCTCCTCAAGCTTTGCAGGAATACGCTTGCCGTCGAGAACCAGGGTCCAGTCGCGGTAGTTCAGTATTCCTTCTTTAGGATCTGTATAAGAGAAGACCTTAAGCCAACCCTTGACCCCGAACACCGAGGTGATCCGGCCGATCACAGTTTCCTGTGGATGCTGTGCCATGCCTGTCAAACCCCGGTATCAGATTGCAATTACTCAGCAGTCTTGAGCA
>JAJUKC010000136.1 GCA_029264995.1 Marinobacter sp.
CAAGGCCGAAATCCGCAAAAGTCAGGATCACGTTTACGAGCTGTTCCCGCGCCTGAAAGAGCGGGAGCACCAGAGGGCCGGCACCATGTCGGGCGGTGAACAGCAGATGCTGGCCATCGGCCGGGCACTGATGAGCAAACCCAGAATGATCATCCTGGATGAGCCGTCACTGGGTCTGGCGCCGATCATCATCCAGCAGATCTTCGAGATCATCGGTCACCTGCGCGATGAAGGCATAACGGTCTTCCTGGTGGAGCAGAACGCCCATCAGGCACTGAACCTGGCAGACCGGGGTTATGTCCTGGAAACCGGTCGTATCCGCCTGCACGATACCGGCAAAAACCTGCTGGCGAACCCGGAAGTGAGGGATGCGTATTTAGGGGGTTAGAAAGGCGTTTATTACAGTCTTTGACAACCAGCATTCTACAGGAATGTTAAAATACCATCGGCCTGATTTCAGGTCATTAAGCTCATGTCGTAACGAGTAAGGGAACAAACATGAAAAAAGCACTTGCTGGCGCTGTACTGGCTCTTGGATTGAGCGGATGCTCGGCTGTAGCCATGAACTCAGGAAACTCTGCTGACCTTAATAAAGTGGATTTCACCAAGGAGTTCAAGACTGGAGAAGCCTGTGAGTCAACGGTACTGTTCTTCGGTCCGTTTGGCTCTTCGTCTGTTGTGGACGCTGCAAAGAATGGCGGCATTTCAAAAGTTGACGTAGTAGAGCAGCGCGTCAACAGCATCATTCTGTTCGGTCAGCGCTGCACAATCGTCTACGGCGAATAAGCGAACAGAAACAAAAAAGCCGGAGGCCATCAACGCTCCGGCTTTTTTGGGACTCACAAAAGCTTACTTGATGCTCTTGACCGTGCCCTTGTAGCCTTCAACGGTTACGTCGATGGTTCCGAAGAAGCCGTAGCCGTTTTGCTCAACGGTGTAACGCGGAGCGACAATCACGTCTGCACCGGATTCGGTCACAGCGTTGTAGGCAGCAGAAGACTTAACCTTCTCTACCAAGCTGGCGCCACCGATCGGCAGAGGCAGAGCTCCGCCAGTGGAACCCACGCCGTAGGCAACGCCGTCAGCGTATTTCTTGCTATCACCCAGAGTCAGCAGACCAAACAGCTGAGTTACAGAAGCCTTACCAGTAATCTTCTCGCCAACTTCGATGTCAGCTTTGACGTCGCTCTGAACGGCGCCAGTCAGCGGCAGCGAAGGAGCGCTGGTGTTGAGGGAAGAACAACCGGTCATTGCGCCGGCCAGAACGAGTGTTGATGCAATAAGCGCTTTTTTCAAAACAAACTCTCCATATGTTGTTGCATAGCCTTCATGGCCGCGCGAACTATACTGAAATACACCCAATATAACAATAGTGGCTAATAGATGATTTTTTGTTCGATTTAGAAATATGAACACATGTTCGTATTTCTGTGTATCAGGCCGCTACCTTTCTTAACAGCGGCTTAACTTGCGATTTCAGGTTTTGATCTATACTCAAACAGACGGTCTTTTAACCAAACCAGATACCGGCCGTTGTCTTGCAGCCACGGAACCAGAAAGCTGCAGGGTATGCGACAAAGCTATAACCACAGAAAGGAGTGGATAATGAAAAAACTGATCGCAGGTGCAATTCTTCTTGGTGCTTCCTCCATGGCGTTCGCCCAGCCTGGCTGTGGCGTGGGTGCCATGATCTGGAAGGGGCAGTCCGGCATTGCTCCACACGTACTGGCAGCCACCACAAATGCTTCGTTCGGTAACCAGACCTTCGGCATGACCACCGGCACTCTGGGTTGTCAGACCAACCAGTCTGTTCAATCCATGGCCATGTATATGGACAGCAACATCGACAAGGTTGCCCGCGACATGTCCCGCGGTTCTGGCGAAAACCTGGACACCCTGGCGGTTCTGCTGGGTGTAGAAGAAGCCGACCGTGATACCTTCCGCAAAGTCCTGCAAGACAACTTTGCTTCCATTTTCCCCAACGCTGATACCACCTCAGGTGAGGCTGTAGACGCCATCGTCGCCCTGCTGGAGCAGAACGACGCGCTGAGCAAATACGTGGCCGCCTGATCACTGGCTAAAATGGAGCAGGATGGCGCCATGGACGGCGCATGAACCCCAGAGCAATCAACCCGGAAACACCAACCCCATGGGCTTTACCCTTCGCACCGGGCAGGCCGTTTTATGGCTTGCATGCAGTACCGCCTGGGCACAGGCAGAAACCGTTACACTGCCTGACAACCTTCACCAGAACCCAACCTGGCTGACCCTCGGCCACTATCACCAGGACATATTCGGTTCCGATTACACCAGCCAGGCCGATGACCCGGCGTTCTTTCTGAGTGAAAAGGGCAAAACATCACCCAAGGCCGAGTTGGAAGCCACCCTGGAGGCCATACAACAACCCGGAGGTGGTGATAGCCACGCCCGCTGTCGGTTCCCGGCCCGGGATGCCTGGCTGCGGGAGCAGCTGGATTTACCGGATACGCCGGTCAACTGCCCCGCTTTCGAGGAATGGGCAGGCACACTGAATACCGAGAAAGTTACCCTGGTATTTGCCGCTTCTTATCTGAATAGCCCCTCTTCCATGTTTGGCCACACTTTCTTGCGGCTGGATCCACCCCAGGATGACGAAGAAACCGATCTGCTGCTTGCCAACACCATTTCCTACGCAGCCGATGCCGCTGAACATGACAGCGAGTTGTTGTTTGCCTATCGCGGTATTTTCGGGGGCTATCCGGGCATTACCTCCATCAAGCCCTATTACGAAATGATCCGGCTATACAACGACATCGAACACCGGGACCTCTGGGAGTACACCCTGAATCTCGACCAACAGGAGGTTGACACCCTGCTGGCCCATACCTGGGAGATTCAGGACAAGAACTTTGACTATTACTTCTTCGATGAGAACTGTGCCTACCGCCTGCTGGCGCTGATTGATGCCGCCCGCCCGGGCACCGACCTTCTGAGCGAAGTAAGCACTCACGCCATACCATCCGATACAGTGCGCTGGGTGCGTGATGCCGGGCTGGTGGAAAGCATTCATTACCGCCCCTCCGCCGCCACCTCCGTTGCCCACAGCCTCGACAGCCTGCCTCCTGAACACCGGACCATCGCCGCTGCGGTCGCCAACGGCTATGTGGATGTGAACGGCCCGGAAGTCCGGGAGCTGGACAAGAACGACCGCGCCCAATTGCTGGACGCCACCTACGACTACGTGCGCTACCAGAGCGAAGCCGAGGGTTGGCCCCGGGAGCATGCGGCACCTCTGTCCCACCAGCTGCTGGTATCCCGCAGCCAGATTGACGGCGCCGAAGAGTTGCCCAAGGTACCGGAACCTGAAATCCGCGACGACCAGGGCCATGACACCTTCCGCCTGAGCCTGGGCTCCGGCCAAATGGCCCACAGCGAATTCACCCAGCTGACTCTCCGGCCCGCCTACCACGATGTGCTGGACCCGCCCGCCG
>JAJUKC010000114.1 GCA_029264995.1 Marinobacter sp.
AAGTCGGTGGAGTTGGTCTATGATTAAGACCAATGTCCGCTTTAGTTGAGCGTTTTGCGCTGCTATCTTTGTCCCAAATTCTGGTTATGGTGGGTTGACCGCCCACCTGGCAAGCAAATGATGGAACATCATGAACCCTAACTACCTGGATTTCGAACAGCCGATCGCCGACCTGGAAGCCAAGATTGAAGAGCTTCGCATGGTGGGCAACGACACCGATATCAATATCACCGACGAAATCAGCCGCCTTAAAAAGAAGAGCATCAGCCTGACGGAGTCGATCTTCTCAGACCTTAAGTCCTGGGACATTGCCCGTTTGGCCCGGCACCCGCGCCGGCCCTACACTCAGGACTATATTGACCTGATCTTCGACGATTTTGACGAGCTGCATGGTGACCGACGCTACGCCGATGATCTGTCGATCATTGGAGGCACCGCCCGCCTGGATAACACGCCGGTCATGATTATCGGCCACCAGAAGGGCCGGGAAGTACGGGACAAGGTCAAGCGCAACTTCGGGATGCCTCGCCCGGAAGGCTATCGCAAGGCTCTGCGCCTGATGGAAATGGCGGAGCGTTTCAAGATGCCGATCCTGACCTTTATCGACACGCCGGGCGCCTATCCCGGTATCGGTGCCGAAGAGCGCGGGCAGAGTGAAGCCATTGCATTCAACCTCGCAGTGATGTCGAGACTGAAAACACCGATTATTTCTACCGTGATTGGTGAAGGTGGTTCCGGTGGTGCTCTGGCGATCGGCGTCTGTGACCAGCTCAACATGTTGCAGTACTCCACCTACGCCGTTATTTCTCCGGAAGGCTGTGCCTCCATCCTCTGGAAGAGCGCCGAGTACGCCGCCCAGGCGGCTGAGGTCATGGGCGTTACCGCCGATCGTCTGAAAGAGCTGGGTGTGGCTGATCACGTAATCGATGAGCCGCTGGGCGGCGCTCACCGTAACCCGGAAAAAATGGCGGAAACCCTGAAGAAATCGCTGTCTCAGGGCGTGGCTGAGCTGAGCCGATTGCCGCTGGAAGAACTGGTTTCCCGCCGGTACGAGCGTCTTACCCGCTATGACGGCGGGCGGTAACACCGCTCGTCGGGACAACTGGCCCGAAGACCTGCTCGGGCCGGTTCAGAAACTTCCCGCCTGTAAAGAACTCTGGGTCGCCCTGAGCGGCGGCCTGGACTCATCCCTGCTGTTGCATGTTGTTGCGGCTGTTTATCCGGGCGTCAGGGCGTTGCACATCAATCATCAGCTACAGCCCAATCACGACCAGACTGAACGCGCCTGTGTGGAGCTCTGTACGGGATTGGGCGTTGAACTCGAAGTGCGTCGAGTGTCTGTGGATACCGCAGCAGGGAGCCTCGAAGATTCGGCCAGGGCGGCGCGCTATGAGGTCTTCAGGGAGGTTCTGGGAGACGACGACCTTCTGCTGATGGCACACCATGCAGACGACCAGGCGGAAACGGTTCTGTTCCGGCTGCTGCGTGGTACCGGCGTAAACGGTCTGGCCGGAATGCCCACCTCCCGGTCACTCGGGCGAGGGCGCCTATACCGGCCCTGGCTTGGCGTATCCCGCAGTCGGTTGGAGCAGGTGGCGCGTGAGCAGGGAGTAAGCTGGGCAGAAGACCCCAGCAACCAGAGTGAAGTGCACGACCGCAATTATCTGAGGCACTCGGTAATGCCGGGCCTTAAACAGCGTTGGCCGGGTTTGTTGAAACGCGTTGCCCACACTGCCCGGGCCTGTGACGAAAGTGAAACCCTGAGCCAGCGGCTGGCGGAGCTGCAATGGCAGAGCTGCGGCGATGATAAAGGTCGAATCCGGCTGGCCCCCTTCTCTGCGCTCGGGCAGATTGAACGCCGGAACCTGGTGCGCTGGTGGATTCATGGCCGGGGATTGCCGGTTCCGGCGCTGTCGGGCTGGGACTCAATGCTCGATCAGTTGATTCATGCCGGGCCGGACCGCTCACCGGAAATTCCTGGAAACGGATTCTGTATCCGCCGTTATCGGGATCATCTGTACCTGGTGGCCGAGGTCCGGATTCCGGAAGCCCCCAGAACCTTGTTGCCTGGTCAGTTATTGAAGTGGGGGTGGTGGACCCTTCAGCTGGTGCCGGATTCGCTGAGCACTACACCGGAATCTTCCTGCCCGGAAATAAGGGTATCTACGAGGCAGGGCGGGGAGCGAATCCGCTTCGGGGCCAGTTTGCCCTCCCGGTCGTTGAAAACCTGGTTGCAGGAGCAGGGCGTGCCACCCTGGGAGAGAACGGCGCTGCCGCTGGTTTCCGAGGTCTCGGCGGCTGGAGAAGCGTGGATTGCCATTGGCGATTTGTGGTGTTCTGAACGATACTCCGGAGGCGCCCATGCCGCCGGCTGGCGGCTGATTGTGGAGCGGGATTGTGATTGAGTAGAGAGGGGCTTTCTGGTAGTCTGGCGTCCCATCTTGAGATGAATAATCTCCCTCCTTCACCGAACCAGATAATCACGGAATCTGCATGACGCGTTATATTTTCGTCACCGGCGGTGTCGTGTCCTCATTGGGGAAAGGTATTGCGTCTGCCTCACTGGCAGCCATCCTTGAGGCACGCGGCCTGAAGGTCACCATTCTCAAGCTGGACCCGTACATTAACGTGGACCCCGGCACCATGAGCCCGTTCCAGCACGGTGAGGTTTTCGTCACCGAAGATGGCGCGGAAACCGACCTCGACCTTGGCCACTACGAGCGTTTCATTCGCACTCCAATGACCAAACGCAATAACTTCACCACCGGCCGGGTGTACGAAGAGGTTATTCGCAAGGAGCGTCGGGGCGATTATCTGGGTGGCACCGTTCAGGTCATTCCGCACATCACCGACGAAATCAAACGCCGTGTGGTGGAAGGCGCAGCGGGTGCCGACGTGGCACTGATTGAAGTCGGTGGCACGGTAGGTGATATCGAATCCCTGCCGTTCCTGGAAGCCTGCCGTCAGCTGAAGGTGGAAGTAGGCTCCCAGCGTGCACTGTTCATGCACCTGACGCTGGTTCCTTACATTGCTACCGCCGGCGAGATCAAAACCAAGCCGACCCAGCATTCCGTGAAAGAAATGCGCTCCATCGGCCTGCAGCCGGATATCCTGCTGTGCCGCTCTGAGCACGAAGTGGACGCCAGCTCCCGCCGCAAGATTGCCCTGTTCACCAACGTGGAAGAGCGTGCGGTCATCCCGATGCAGGACGCCAAATCCATCTACGCCATTCCGCGCATGCTGCACGAATACGGCCTGGATCAGCTGGTGATCGAACGCTTTGGTCTCGATGCCCGTGAAGCAGACCTGAGCGAATGGGACGCGGTTGTGGATTCACTGATGAATCCGCAGGACGAAGTCACCATCGCCATGGTAGGCAAGTACATGGAGCTGTTGGACGCCTACAAGTCCCTGATCGAATCCTTGCTGCATGCCGGTATCAAGACCCGCACCAAGGTCAACATCAACTACATCGACTCCGAAGACATCGAACGCGACGGCACCTCCGTGCTGGAATCCGCCGATGCCATTCTGGTGCCCGGTGGCTTTGGTGAGCGTGGTGTGGAAGGCAAGATCCGCACCGTACAGTACGCCCGTGAAAACAAGGTGCCGTATCTGGGCATCTGCCTGGGTATGCAGGTGGCGGTTATCGAATACGCCCGCAACGTGGCCGGCCTGAAAGACGCCCACAGCACCGAGTTCCGTGAGCACACCCCGGAGCCAGTTGTCGGCCTGATCACCGAATGGCTCGACGCCAGCGGAAACACCGAGGCACGCACCGAAGAGTCCGACCTTGGCGGCACCATGCGCCTCGGCGCCCAGGACTGCGTACTAACAGATGGCTCCAGCATTGCCGCCTGTTACGGCAAGAAGACCATTCGCGAACGCCATCGCCACCGTTACGAAGTCAACAACCACTTCCTGCCGAAACTGGAAGAGGCTGGCCTGATCATCTCCGGTCGCTCCGCTGACGGCAGGCTGGTTGAAGTGGTGGAAGCGCCGGAACATCCGTGGTTCGTGGCGTGCCAGTTCCACCCGGAATTCACCTCGACACCCCGCGACGGCCACCCGCTGTTCAAGGGCTTTGTTGAAGCCGCGCTGGCGAACAAGAAAGGATCCTGATTATGGCGCGCAGCAACCTGAACGTCTCGGGCATCGAGATCGCCAACAATAGGCCGTTTGTGCTGTTCGGCGGCATGAACGTGCTTGAGTCCAGGGAACTGGCGTTTGAAGTGGCGGAAAAGTATGTGGATGTATGCACCCGTCTGGGCATTCCATACGTATTCAAAGCTTCCTTCGACAAAGCCAACCGCTCGTCCGTCAACTCCTTCCGCGGCCCCGGCCTCGAGAAGGGGTTGCAGGTCCTGGCCGACATCAAAAGCAAATTCGACGTGCCCATCATCTCGGACGTGCACGAGCCTGGTCAGGCTGCTCCGGCGGCGGAAGTCTGCGACATCATCCAGTTGCCCGCATTCCTGAGCCGGCAGACTGACCTGGTGGTGGCCATGGCCAAAACCGGCGCCGTCATCAACATCAAGAAAGCCCAGTTCCTGGCACCCCAGGAAATGAAGCACATCATCACCAAGTGCGAAGAAGCCGGCAACGACCAGATCATCCTCTGCGAGCGCGGCACCAGCTTCGGCTACAACAACCTGGTGGTGGACATGCTCGGCTTCGGCATCATGAAACAGATGAACGTGCCGGTGTTCTTCGACGTCACCCACGCCCTGCAGATGCCGGGCGGTCGTGCCGACTCCGCCGGCGGGCGTCGTGCCCAGGTCACCGACCTGGCCCTGGCGGGAATGTCCCAAGGCCTGGCGGGCCTGTTCCTTGAGGCTCACCCTGACCCGGACAAAGCCAGATGCGATGGCCCCTGCGCCTTGCGCCTGAGCCAGCTGGAACCGTTCCTTGAGCGAGTGAAAGCTGTCGACGATCTGGTAAAAAGTTTTAAACCTATCGACACCGCCTGATTGGCGGTGTTGGTTTTTGTTTGCTTGGGGGGAACCGAGCGGGCGGGGATGGCTTTATGAAACACGCTCCTTGCGGCACGTCCATGTGACGCTTGGGCTCCGCTATCCTTGGCTCCGCACAGTTTCATAAGGCCATCCCCGCCCGCTCTCGATCTAACTAATTTATAACCTTTAAGATATTGAACAA
>JAJUKC010000095.1 GCA_029264995.1 Marinobacter sp.
GTTTTTGCCAAGTCGATTCCGATTAGGGTAACGTTCATCTGAACACCTCTTGTTGTTGACCTATTGATTTCGCACATCTAATAGTGGCGCTTTGACGCCGATCTCAACAAGAGGTGTTCATCCCATCATCCATGTGCGCTTCGCTCCGGCCATCCATGGCCTCCGAGATTTTTGGAAAGCAGTCCCACACTGGCGCTTCTAACCTCTGAGCTAGCCGCTGTTAACGTTTATAAATTCGTGTTGTTGGTATTTGTGGTGGTCAGTGAAAATCTCTGGAGCTAACCGGTAACGCGTTAATCAGGTGGCTCAGGTCCGACAGTTTCCCGGCCATCACGTGCACGATATCCCCCTCTTTTTCGATAATCCCCTTTACGTGTAACAACCGGGCGGTGAGCAACGGTTTGCGTTGGCGGCGGGCGGTGTCTAGCCAGACGACGACGTTGACGTTGCCGGTTTCGTCTTCAAGGGTGACGAAGGTGACGCCGGAAGCGGTGCCGGGCCGTTGACGGCCGGTGACCAGGCCGGCAACTTGTACGGGGATGCCGGGACGGGTGGCTTTGAGTTGATTGGCGGTGAGGCAATGGCGCAGGTGGCCTTGTTCGCGGAGCAGGGCAAGGGGATGCCTTTGTAGTGTTAAACCCTGGCTGCTGTAGTCGGCCAGTACGTTTTGCCCTTCGGTGGGCTCCGGGAGCAGGTGGCAGGGTTCCGGTGTGTATTTGGTCATGGCTTCGTTAGCGAAGAGCTCAGCGGGTTCTTCGTGTTCGAGCAGTTGCCAGTAAGCCTGGTGGCGGTTGCTGGTGAAGCCGGGCATGGCGTTGGCGCCGGCGAGAAGTTCCATGTCACTCTGGTTGAGGCCAGCTCGGGTGCGCAGTTCGGCGGCGCTTTGGTAACCGTTTGCCGGGCGGTTCTGGTGGACGCGCTCGGCGCCATTGCGAGACAGGCCTTGAATGATTCTAAGGCCAAGGCGCAGGTGCTGCTCCTGACCTTGCAGGGTGTGCTGCCACTGGCTGTGGTTGACGTCTGGTGGTAGCACGGTGACGTTGTGGCGCCTGGCATCCTGAACCAGTTGGCTGGGCGAGTAAAAGCCCATTGGCTGGCTGTTGAGCAAGGCGCAATAGAATGCTGCCGGGTGGTGGCGTTTGATCCAGGCGGAGACGTACACCAGCAAGGCAAAGCTGGCGGCATGGGATTCCGGAAATCCATAGCCACCAAAGCCGCAGATCTGTTTGTACAGGCGCTCGGCGAAGTCGGCATCGTGGCCTCGCTCCAGCATGCCCTGAATCAGTTTGTCGCGGAAAGGTGTCAGATCGCCATGGGATTTCCAGGCCGCCATGGCGCGGCGAAGTTTGTCGGCTTCGCCCGCACTGAAACCGGCGGCAACCATGGCCAGTTTGATGACCTGTTCCTGGAAGATCGGCACCCCGAGGGTGCGCTCCAGCACCTGGCGTACGGCATCGTTGGGGTATTCTACTGCTTCCATGCCGTGTTTTCGGCGCAGGTAGGGGTGCACCATGTCGCCTTGTATGGGGCCCGGGCGAACGATGGCGACTTCGATCACAAGGTCGTACCAGGTTTCCGGTTTTAGCCGCGGGAGCATGTTGATCTGGGCGCGGGACTCCACCTGAAAGACACCAATACTGTCGCCTTTTTGCAGCATGGCGTAGGTGGCAGGATCTTCCTGAGGGACATCCTGAATGGTAAACGGTGTGCCTTTTTCTTCACTGATCAGCGCCAGTGCTTTGCGAATGGCGGTGAGCATGCCCAGGGCCAGGACATCCACCTTCATCAGCCCCAGGCTTTCCAGGTCGTCCTTGTCCCACTGGATAACCGTGCGCCCTTCCATGGCCGCATTCTCAACAGGCACCAGTTCTGAAAGCGGGCCGGCGCTGATCACGAAACCGCCCACGTGCTGGGACAAGTGGCGTGGAAAGCCCAGCAAGGTGTTCACCAGCGTGAAGAACTGATCCGCGACTTTGGGGCTTTGGGTCAGGCCCTTGTCCAGAATCTGCTGGCGCCAGCCGGTGGCCTTGTCACGCCAGTCGATGCCATCCAGCAGCTTCTCCACCAGCGTGGCATCAAAGCCCAGCGCCTTGCCGACATCCCGAATGGCGCTGCGGGGGCGATAACGAATCACGGTGGCGGCCAGGGCGGCCCGCTCCCGGCCGTAGCGCTGGTAAATGTACTGAATGACCTCTTCACGCCGTTCGTGCTCGAAATCCACATCGATGTCGGGGGGCTCATCCCGGTCCTTGGAGATGAAGCGTTCAAACAGCAGTTCCACATTGGCCGGGTTCACCTCGGTGATGCCCAGGCAGTAACAGACTGCTGAATTGGCGGCGGATCCCCGGCCCTGGCAAAGAATGCCCTGGCGCCGGGCAAAGTCGACGATGTCGTGGATGGTGAGAAAATAGTGTTCGTAGCGCAGCTCGGCAATCAGTTCCAGCTCTTTGCGAATCAGTGCCTGCACCTTCATGGGGGTGCCCGATGGGTAACGCCGCCGTTCACCCTCCCGGGTGAGTCGCGCCAGAAACGATGTGGGTGTTTCGTGTTCCGGCACTGAATCGGGAGGGTATTCATAACGCAGGCTGCCAGGCTCAAAGCTGCAGGCTTCGGCGATTGCCACGGTCTCCCGAACCCATGGTTCAGGGAATAATCGCCGGATAACCGGTATCGGGCGCAAATAACGTTCGGCATTCTGAAACAGGCAGTGGCCGGCCTGTTCCAGCGTGGTGTGGTGGCGCAGAGCTGTCAGTACATCTTGAAGCGGCTGTCGTTCGCGGCGATGCATATGCACCTGGCCGGTTGCCACTACCGCGCAGCGCATCTGCTCAGCTAACCACCGAACACGGGCCAGTTGCTGTTCTTCACCGGCTTCCAGTGTGCGGGTCGCAGCAAGGCGTAGCCTGTGCTCGAAAATCCGTTGCAGCCACTCGCCGGTGATCAATGCCTGGTGCGCGTTGGTTTGTGATACCAGCGGTGGCAGCCACAGGCAGAGGCAGTGGTCCAGCGAATGGGTTTCGATGTCCCGGGTAAATAACCGATATTGTCCTTTCTCAGCGCGTCGCCGCCCGGTGGTGATCAATTGGCAAAGCTGACCGTAGCCCTCGCGGGTTCGAGCCAGCAGTATGAACCGGGGTGGGGCAGTGGCGCCCCCGGGAGTATCGCTCAGTTCGAACCAGCTCCCGGTAATCAGCTTTACCGGGCTGTCTTTAAGGGCTGCCCAGGCTCTGGGGATGCCTGCCACCGAACAGGCATCGGTAATGGCAATTGCCCGATAGCCAAGCTCCGCGGCTTGCTCAGCCAGTTCATGGGGATGGGAGGCGCCGGTCAGGAAGGTGAAGTTGCTGAAGCAGAACAGCTCGGCGTAATCAGAATCCATCAGCCAAACCACCCGTGTATGTACCAGCCATCGCGGATATCCCGGAACACCCACGCCAACTGGCCGCTGGACAACTGGGCAATATAGTAGTCACGGTGCACCCGCTGGCCGTCCCACCAGCCAGCACTGATGCGTTCCGGCCCTGAGAACCATCTGGCCGGAGGTTCTGCCAGTGGATGTGGCGTGGATAACAGCCATAAAGGGCGCGCAGGCAGGCCAGAGACCTCTGGTGTTTGGCTGTGCCTGCTGGCCGGTTTTATGGCGGAGGCTGTCCAGGCAAACTCCGGGCGGTGGTCTGCCCGCGGTGCAAGCTGTTGCAATGCCTCGGTACCAAGGCGGGCCTGTAAACGACTGGCCAGCGTATGCCAGGCTTCATTCAGGTCCTGACCATCGCCCAGGAGGTCCTGGCCAACCGGGGCTTCCCGGCCCAGAAACCGCTTTACCGACAGGGACAGACTGATCACCGGTGCCCGCAGCGGGTGCTGATCCAGTTTCAGGCGCAGCAGTTTCAGAAAACTCTCTGCCCGATGCTCCGGGCCAGTCGTTCGCAACGTTAACCGGGTGGCTTCTTCGTGCCGGTGCTGGAGTAAAAGATGCAGGGTGTCGGTGTCCTGTTGGCGCCAGCACAGGTCTTCTTCCAGCTCGGTCAGAATCCGCTGCAGGGCGAACAAAAGCCCCTGGGCATGCTCCACTTCCTGAATAAAATCGGCCCGCTGGCGAAATCGGTGCGGGGGGTGCCAGGGCGATTTGGGGGCTGGCCTGGTGCCCTGGGCTTTTTGTATACGTGCCAGCAGCTCCGGAGATAGCCTCCGTGCCAGTTCCCGGGCTGGCAGATTGAAGACTTCAGCCAGCGTATTCAGCCCCAGGCGATGCAGGCGGGTACAGGATTTTTCATCAAAACCCGCAGCCACCAGAGGCAGTTTGCCCAGCGCCGTCAGAATGTGGCCTTTGTCTGCGGTGCACTCGCCTTTGCCTGCTTGCGCAAGGAGCTGAGCCGCCAGCGGCGTATGCCCAAGAGCCAGCCAGGCAGTGAGTTGCCGCTCTGCCAGAGCCTGCTCGACGGTTTGCCAAACGGCGGGAAGCCCGCCATATAACCGCTGGAGGCTGCTGACTTCAGCCCACAGGCCGTGCGGCGGCGACAGGGTAATGTGGGCCGCGTAACGGTATAGCCAGCGGGCCTGCTCTTCCAGCAGATTGGCTTCCTGTTGAGCATCGAGATGCAGAATCACCAGGTCTGGTGCCAGGCCCAGTGCGGTCTTGAGGCGCATGCCCGGCCGAATACCCAGGTGATCGGCTTCTGGACAAACCTGCAGAATAGCCTGCCCGGCAAGATCGACCACCGCAAGTGCGCCCTGAGTTTGCTGGCTGCGGCGAACATGATCCAGCAGCAGGTGAGGGAAGTGCAGATACAGCCACAACATGAATCAGGTGGCTCCATCCTGTGACCATGGCCCCTGAATCACACTAGTGGGGTCGCTGGCTTGAATGCCCGCGCGATGCCCAAGGGCAAGAGTGCAGCGCTGTCCTGGCCAGCTACCACGGCGTTTCAGAATGTTGATCTTGAGATCCTGGTGTTCTCCGGGAATCAGCTCCAGCCGGAGTGCAGCCGGTGAATGCTGCTCTGCCTGCCGACGTTCCCGAAACAGAATGCAGACATTGTTACCCGCTTCGGAGGCCAGTTGCAGCCGGCGGATATCCCGGGTGGCCAACTTCCCCGGCCAGGCCATCACCAGGCCTGTGACAGGGGAGCGCAGGCAGTTTTCCAGTGTCCACAGAAAGTCAGCGGAATCGTGAGTTTGAACCAGCACCAGTTGATCGGCATTTACGCCAGCCCTGGCCAGCGCCGGGGCATAAGGTGTGTGGGGCGGGTTCAGCCAGAAAATGGTTTTTCCCTGCGCGGCGACGTTCTGCATAAGCGGAAGTACCAGGTGCAGCTCGCCAATGCCACAGCTGTCCAACAGGCATTCACTCAAGGCACCCTTGGGCCAGCCGAGCCCACCAAGTTGGTTATCCAGAACCTGATACCCCGTGTGCTCCGCCGGAGAGGCGTGTTTCTGAGGCTTATGACCCTGCCAGATGCGGGCATCCTGAAGCAGATGGTTGAGTGATTTGCTCATGCTCATTTCTCTAATACTGTTTATATATACAGTATTCGGAAAAAGGGTCGATTTCAACTGCCGGGTTGATAAACGACGAGCGGGCACCCACGATGTGGTTGAAGCCACAAATATAGTGGAGGACGCTATGTCGAATCTTGGCCAGCAAAGCTGCAGCGCCTGCAGTGCCGATGCACCCCAGGTCACGGATGCTGAAAAGCAGACCTTGTTGAAAGACGTGCCTGAATGGCAGTTGATCGTTCAGGATGGGGAAGAGCAGTTACAGCGGGTGTTTACCTTCAAAAACTTTGTCCAGGCCCAGGCCTTTACTAACAAAGTGGCGGACCTCGCGGAAGAAGAAGGCCACCATCCCGCGATCCTGTTGGAATGGGGGAAAGCCACCGTACGCTGGTGGACCCATAAAATCGGAGGCCTGCACAAAAACGATTTCATCATGGCCGCCAGAACCGACGAACTCTATTGAAAGGCTTCGTCTACCGGGCTGCGAACACCAAAGCCACCCTTGCGAACAACGTGGGTATAAATTTCCGTGGTGCGGACATCGGAATGCCCGAGCAGTTTCTGAATGGTCCGTAAATCGTAGCCCGATTCCAGTAGCCTGGTGGCAAAGCTATGCCGAAAGGTATGGCTGCCCGCCGGCTTATGAATGCCCGCCTCCCTGATAGCGTTTTTGAAGTGCTTCTGCACAGTTCGATCCATCATGTGGTGTCTTCGCCGGATACCTGAACGAGGATCAATAGAAAGATCCGGCGCGGGAAAAACATACTGCCAATCCGGATCCTGACTGGCGTTGGGGTATTTTTTGGACAAGCCGGCCGGCATATACACCGAGCCACAGCCTTTGGCCAAATCAGCCTGGTGCTGCATAAGTGCCGCATGAATCTGATCTTGCAGTGGTTGAATCAGACGGTCTGGCAGGAGTGTTACTCGATCTTTGCTGCCTTTCCCTTCGCGAACGATCAGCTGCTGCATGCCGAAATCGACGTCTTTGACACGCAAGCGAAGAGCTTCGTTAATCCTCAGGCCGGCACCGTAGATCAGCATGGCCACCAGCTTGTATTCGCCCTCCAGATTATCAATTACCCGCCGCGCCTCGTCCGGACTGAAAACAACCGGGAGCCTTTTGGGCTTTTTTGCCGCTTCATACTCAAGGTTTTCCAGTGGTGTACCCAGGAACTCCCGGTACAGAAAAGTCAGAGCATTCAACGCAACACGCTGGGTAGCCACGCTGACATTGGCCTGCAGAACCAGATGAGAAAGAAAAGCCTCCACCTCCGCTGTGCCCATAGACTCCGGGTGTTTTCGACCATTGAAGCGGATAAAGCGCTTGATCCAGAACACATAGGTTTTCTCGGTTTTGTAGGCGAGACCGCGAAGTCGAATAAAGTTTCTGAGCCGATCCAGAAAGCGTGTGGATTGCGGAGAAATCGGGCAGCGGATGTCCATATCCTGGTCCTCAATGGTTATGTATAAATATACAGTATTTAATTTTTCAGGTTTGTCAATCAAGTATCCAGAAGCGGAGTTATACGAACGCGTTCGCAAAACTCCGGGAAACCAGGGAGAAATGTTGCTAACCTTCTGATAAGTTTGGAAAGGACTATCGGGACGTGCGGAGTTATACGCCCCGATCTTGGAGCGGGGGTGGCTCGAACACGGGCGTATAACTCCGGCGGTAGCCGTGGTGGATTCAGGTAATCTGCTGATTTTATTGGCGAAGCTGGGGCTTTTGAGAGCCGCGTTTTTTGGAGTTATACGAATGCGTGTTATACGAACGGGTTCGTATAATTAGCTGTTAGTAGATCATCGATCAGAATACGGAGAATAGATGACAACAACGAATATTCGTGGGGATTTCAAGGACGTTGAGGGGCAGATTGCAAGGCTCCTTGCCATTGGTGAAGAGTTCCGCAGCAAGGATCGCGATTGGTCACA
>JAJUKC010000063.1 GCA_029264995.1 Marinobacter sp.
GACCAGCCTGCCCGCCGGCCAGTTGATCGCCGTGCAGTGGATTTCGCTGTTGCTGGTCACCGCCGTCACCACCGCCGCGCTGGCCTTCAAGGGTTTGCTGACGCGTTGGGTGCAGACCATGATGGCGCTGCTGGGGCTGGATCTGCTGCTGTCCCTGGTGGCGCTGCCGCTGCTGATCGTCAACATGACCGCGGCGCAGCCGATACCGATCATCGACGGCCTCTACTTCATGCTGGTGAGTTGGCAACTGGCGGTGCAGAGTTTTATCTATCACCGTTCCCTGGATGTGAGCCCGCTGCTGGGGCTGGCGCTGGCGTTCTCCCTGCTGATTCTCACTTACATGACGCTGGCGGCGTTCATGCCGGAGGTGCTGAACCGCTAACGCGCAACGAGCGGGCATGCTAACGCGCCGCCTGGACTACGAAGCCGCTGTGGGAGCTTGCCTGCAAGCGAATCTTGGGGTCCGGAAGCCCATTCGCTTGCAAGCAAGCTTCCCACAGCGGCCTTGTAGCCCCCTCTGTATCCAGGTCTGCAAGAGGCACCTACACTCCCAGGCACCCCAGCGCCATGGCCGCCGCCGAGGTGCGGTTTTCCACCCCCAGTTTGCGGAACACCTGCTCCAGGTGCTTGTTCACGGTACGCGGGCTCAGGGTCAGAATCTGGCCGATTTCCCGGTTGGTCTTGCCCTGGGCGATCCACAGCAGCACCTGGGCTTCCCGGGGCGTCAGCCGCAACTGGGCGCGCAGGCGCTCCGCGCCTTCCTCCTCGTCGTGCTGGTGGATACGGAACAGGAACTCGCCGGGGGTGACCTCGCCCAAAAAGCGCAGGCGAAAGGCGGTATCGCCATCACTGACGGTATGCAGATCCGACGGTTGCGGCGCCCGGGCCAGCCAGTCCTCGATGTGCCGGGCGAGCAGCGCCAGCCGTTTGTCGCGATTGCCGGCATCGTCATTGAGCAACTGCTCCGCTTGCGGTGTGGCCCATTGCCAGCGGCCGTCGCGGCCGGTGGAGAAGGCGGCCTGGGCGAAGCGGTCCAGGGCGCTGCGGGCGCTCTGGGTCTGACGGGCATTGGTCAAATGCACGCGAATGCGGGCGATCAACTCCGAGGGGCGCACCGGTTTGGTGACATAGTCCACGCCGCCGGCCTCGAGCCCGCGCACCACGTCCTCGGCATCGCTGAGCCCGGTCATGAAAATCACCGGAATGGGCGCCAGCGGCGGCCGGTTTTTCAGTTGCCGGCAGGTCTCGAAGCCATCCATCTGCGGCATCATCGCGTCCAGAAGGATCAGATCCGGCACCATCTTTTCGGCGATATTGAGCGCCTGCTGGCCGTCCAGCGCGAGCAGGGCGGTCAGGTCCGCCTGTTCCAGGGCCTGGTGGATCATGCCCAGGGAGTCCGGGGAATCGTCCACCACCAGAACCAGGTCCTTGCGATCGGGTTGGCTCATGGCGCGCGCTCCAGCACTTGTATCACCTGATGGAAGTCGAAGCGGCGCAGGGAGGCGGCCAGGGTCTCGGCCAGGGGCGCCGGCAGATGCTGGTCCCGGAGGGCGCGTTCCAGACGTTCCTGCAAGCCCCGCAAGTGACCGATTTCCGCCAGCGCCACCAGCTCGTCACGCAGTGTCTTGTCCAACGGCGGGATGGGGGTATCCCCGGCGGGGGCCGCCGGCGGGCGGTGTTCCCAGTCCAGGCGGAGGTGGCGTGCCAGGGTTTCCAATAGCGTGCTCAGTTTGAACGGTTTCACCAGATAGTCGTCGTGGGGACCGTCATTGAAAGCGTTGGCGCGGGCGGCTTCGCGGGCGTTGGCCGACAGCATCACGATCGGCGCCTGGCAGCCGGCCTGGCGCAGGGCCTGGGTGGTTTGCCAGCCGTTCAGCCCGGGCATGGCCACGTCCATCAGGATCAGATCCGGTGTGCTCTGGGCCTGCATCGCCAGGGCGGTGCGGCCGTCCGGCGCTTCCAGAACCTGAAAGCCCAACGGGGTCAGCAGATCGCTGATCAAGCCACGGTGGGAGGGATCGTCGTCCACCACCAGCAGGGTGCGGCGCGGGCCCCGGTAACCGTGCACCGGGCGGGTCGGTTCGCGGTCCTGGCCGTTGCCGTGTTCCAGGCTGGAGAGCATGACCGAGAGCCGGAATTCGCTGCCTTGTCCCGGGATGCTGCTGACCTGGATGTCTCCGCCCATGATATCGGCGAGCAGCTTGGTGATGGTCAGGCCCAGACCGGTGCCGTGAACCACCGGCATGCCCGGCTTGCGCACCCGTTCGAACGGTCGGAAGATGCGCGCCTGATCCTCCTCGGCGATGCCGACACCGGTGTCGCGCACGGTGAACTCCGCCACCTGCGAGCGATAGCGGAAGTGCAGCGTGACCCGGCCCTGGTCGGTGAATTTGATGGCGTTGGATAACAGATTGATCAGAATCTGCCGCAGTCGCTTCTCATCGGTGGCTACCCACTCCGGAATGCGCCCTTGCGGCATGAACTCGAAGCCGATGCCCTTGTCCTCCGCCTGCAGCCGGAACATGGTCACCAACTCGTCGATCAACGCCGGTACCCGTACCCGGTTGCGGTACAGCTCCAGTCTGCCGGCCTCGATCTTGGAGATCTCCAACAGCCCTTCGATCAGATCGGAGAGGTGGCCGGTGCTGCGGCGGATGGCGACGATGGCCTCGCGGCGGCTGTCCGGGATGGCCGGGTCGTGCTCCAGCAACTGGGCGTAGCCATAGGCGGCGTTCAAGGGTGAGCGCAGCTCGTGGCTGAGGCCGGTGAGATAGCGGCTCTTGGCCTGATTGGCGGCTTCCGCCAGTTCCTTGGCCTTTTGCAGTTCACGGTCGGTCTTTTCGTGGGCCTTGATCTCCGCCATCAGGGCGCGGGTCTGCTTCTGGGTTTCTTCTTCCGCCACCCGGCGGCTTTCGTGGGCGAGCACGAACAGCCACGCCACCACACCGCTCATGATCACCAGAATCACGAACAGCTTGGCCAGGGTGGCGGCCAGCACCGCCCGTGCCGGCGGTTCGCCGGCGGCGGCCTGGTAGTAGACCAGTGTCAGAAAGGCGGCCAGCAGCAACGTCACCACCAGCAACAGGCCTAGAAAATGCCCGATGCGGGTGCGCAGGTGGTTGAGGGCGCGATCCGGCAGGATGCCCGCGAGCCAGCCCATCAGTTGCTGCTGGAAGCGGGCATCCTGCTTGCAGCTGTCGTGGCAGCGGGCGTCCAGGGAACAGCATAGCGAACAGATCGGCCCGTTGTAGGCGGGGCAGAACGCCATGTCTTCCTGGTCGAAGGCGTGTTCGCAGATGCAACAGGGTTTGCCCTCCACCGACTCCGGCCGTGATGGCGGCCGGGCGATGTAGTAGCGCCCTCCAGTGGCCACGGCGATCAGCGGCGCGAAAACGAAGGCGGCGAACAAGGTGATGAACGAGGCCAGCGCCTCGCTGGCGGCGCCCAGCACGCCGGCCTTGCAGGCCAGGCCCACCAGGGTGGCCAGCAGCATGGCGCCGCAGCCCACCGGGTTGAGGTCATACAGATAGGCGCGTTTGAACTCGATGTGCCTGGGGCTCAGACCGAGCGGCTTGTTGATCACCAGATCCGCCACCAGGGCGCCGATCCAGGCCACTGCCACCATGGCGTAGCTGCTCAGAATCGACTCGAACGCCCGGTAAATACCGATCTCCATCAGCAGCAAGGCGATCATCACGTTGAACACCAGCCAGACCACCCGGCCGGGGTGGCTGTGGGTCAGGCGCGAGAAGAAATTGGACCAAGCGATGGAGCCGGCGTAGGCGTTGGTGACGTTGATCTTCAACTGCGACAGCACCACGAAAATACCGGCCAGCGCCAGCAGGGCGGCCGGATGGCTGGTGACGTGGGCAAACGCCATCAGGTACATGTGCATTGGTTCCTGGGCCTGGCCTTGCGGCAGGCCGTGATGAAGCGCCAATACCACCAGAAAGGAGCCGGCCAGTGCCTTGAGGGCGCCGACCACGATCCAGCCGGGGCCGCCGGCGAGCATGGCCGCCCACCAGCGGACCCGGGTAGCGGGCGTCTTCTCCGGCAGGAAACGCAGAAAATCCACTTGCTCACCGATCTGCGCCACAAGCGAGAACAACACCGTGGAGGCGGCGCCGAACAGCAACAGGTCAAAACCGCCATGGCGGGTGTCGCCACCGGGGAACTGGAACCAGCGGTCCAGGGATTGCGGGTCCTGCCAGAGAATGAACACGAATGGCAGCAACTGCAGGATCACCCAGAATGGCTGGGTCCAGGCCTGGAACCGGGTCAGCTGGGTGATACCGTGGGTGACCAACGGAATCACCACGATGGAACTGGCCACATAGCCCAACGTCAGCGGCAGACCGAACAGGACTTCCAGGGCCATCGCCATGATGGCCGATTCCAGGGCGAAGAAGATGAAAGTGAAGGACGCGTAGATCAGCGAGGCGATGGTCGAGCCCAGGTAGCCGAAGCCGGCGCCGCGGGTGAGCAGATCAATGTCGACGCCGTCTCGGGCGGCGTAGTAGCTGACCGGGATGCCGAGCAGGAAGATGGTGACGCTGAATACGGCGATGGCCCAGGCGGCGTTGGTGAAACCATGGTTCAGGGTGATGGCGGCGCCGATCGCTTCCAGGGCAAGAAACGAGATCGCGCCCAGAGCGGTCAGCGCCACCCGGCCCGGTGACCAGCGCCGGGCGGACTTGGCGGTGAACCTCAGGGCGTAGTCTTCCAGAGTCTGGTTGGCGACCCATTGGTTGTAATTGCGCCGCACCGGAAAGATTCGTTGCTGCATGTCAGCGTCGTTCACCCACCCGAATGGAAGTGGTGCACGGTCTGGAAACACCGTGCACAGCGTCAAAGCCTCTTTGAATCAACGTTCTGCAAATCAAGGAAGCAGGATTCGTGCCCAACCTTTGATCATGGGCTGTCTTTATTCCCCGGGCCCGACGGTACCCTCGGGATAGCGGGCCGCCTATGGGGAGAATGACGTAGGGACCTGACCCAATCACCGAATGGGCCGCCCGCCGGCCCCTTCCCATACTCGTTGCCAATGACCGCCGGTCCTGGGGCCGGTCGGTCCGAACCGCTGACGAGGGGAAGACCATGACGAGAGCAAAGGTAACGGCGCCGGGTTTGAAACGGCGATTGGGGTGGGCCGGTCTGCTGGCCTGGGCCGCCTTGGGGCTGCCCGGGATAAGTGTGGCCGATGACGTCAACAGCACCGGCCTGGCGGTGACCGAGGACACCGTCAAAGTGGGGATCCTGCATTCCATCACCGGCACCATGGCGATCAGTGAAACCGGTTCGGTGCAGGCGGAAAAACTCGCCATCGAGCAGATCAACGCCCAGGGCGGCGTGCTTGGACGCAAAATCGAGTATATCCAGGAAGACGGCGCCAGCGACTGGCCCACCTTCGCCGAGAAAGCACGCAAGTTGCTGGTCAACGACAAAGTGGCGACGGTGTTCGGGTGCTGGACTTCCGCTTCCCGCAAGGCGGTCTTGCCGGTGTTCGAGCAATACAACGGCATGCTCTATTACCCGACCTTCTATGAAGGGCTGGAGCAATCGCCCAATGTGATCTACACCGGCCAGGAAGCGACGCAACAGATCCTCGCCAGCATCGACTGGGTGGTGAAGGAGAAGGGCGCCAAGACGTTCTATCTGCTCGGTTCCGACTACATCTGGCCGCGCACCTCCAACAAGATCGCCCGCAAGCATATCGAGAAGAAAGGTCTGAAAGTGGTGGGGGAGGAGTATTACCCGCTGGGCCACACTCAGTTCAACTCAGTGATCAACAAGATCAAGCTGCGTAAGCCGGACGTCATCTTTGCTTCCGTGGTGGGCGGTTCCAACGTGGCCTTTTACAAGCAGCTCAAAGCCGCCGGCATTGATCTGACCAAGGAGAAGCCGCTGCTGCTGACCATCTCCGTCACCGAGGATGAAATTCTGGGCATCGGCGGTGAGAACGTGGAGGGCGCCTATGCCTCCATGAAGTACTTCCAGAGTCTGGAAAACCCGAACAACGAAGCCTTCGTCAAGGCGTTCAAGGAACGCTGGGGCGATGACATCGTGATCGGCGACGTGACTCAGGCGGCTTATCTCGGCCCCTGGCTGTGGAAAGCGGCGGTGGAGAAGGCTGGTTCCTTCGATGTCGACAAGATCCGAGAGGTATTCCCGGGCATCGAACTGAAGACGGCGCCGGAAGGTTATGTCCGCATCCACGAGAATCATCACCTGTGGTCCAAGGCACGCATCGGCCAGGCGCAAAAAGACGGCCAATACAAAGTGGTGTACGAGACCGAGGATCTGATGGAGCCGGATCCGTTCCCCGAAGGCTACAAGTAAGCAGACCGCCGGCACCCGTGAGGGTGCCGGCCCGATTCGACGCGAAAGGTTGCCCGGGAGAACGCCATGTTCGCTGATTATTCCATGCCGGAGCTGATGTCGATTTTCGCCATGCAAGGCTTTGCCGGCTTGTCGTTGTTTTCCATTTTCGTGCTGATGGCCCTGGGGCTGGCGATTATTTTCGGCCAGATGGGCGTCATCAACATGGCCCACGGTGAGTTCATGATTCTGGGGGCCTACACCACTTACCTGACCGCCGGCCTGTTTGAAACTGTGATGCCCGGCCTGTACGGCATTTATTTCTTTGTCGCCATGTTCCTCGCGTTCATTGCCAGCGCTTTGCTCGGCATGCTGGTGGAATGGTTGATGATACGTCATCTGTACCACCGGCCGTTGGATACGCTGTTGGCCACCTGGGGGCTGAGCCTGATTCTGCAGCAGGCCTACCGATCGGTCTTCGGTGCCCGGGAAGTGGGCGTCAGTCTGCCGGACTGGATGATGGGCTCCATCGCCGTCACCGACCTGGTGGAAATTCCCATCAACGGATTGATCGTGATGGTGCTGACGCTGGTCATCGCCACTCTGGTTTATCTGTTGATGTTCCGTTCCGGCTGGGGGAGGCAGGTGCGCGCGGTGGTGCAGAACCGGCCCATGGCGGAAGCGGTGGGGATCGATACCGGCAAAGTGGACCGGATCACCTTTGCCCTGGGTTGTGGTATCGCCGGCGTCGCCGGCGCGGCCTTTACCATGATCGGATCCACCGGCCCCACTTCCGGACAGCTTTACATTGTCGACACCTTCCTGGTGGTGGTGTTCGGCGGCGCCCAGAGCCTGCTCGGTACCATCGCATCCGCGTTCACCATTTCCCAGGCTCAGTCGACCATGGAATTCTTCCTCAGCGGCTCCATGGCCAAGGTGCTGACGCTGCTGGTGGTGGTGGGCATTCTCATGTTGCGTCCTCAGGGTTTGTTCGCCCTCAAGGTTCGCCGTTAGGAGGCCGTGATGAAAACAACTCCATCCGCATCGTCATTGATGTCCCGGGAGAACCTCTATTTCCTGGTGCTGGCGGCACTGCTGTTGCTGGTGTTTCCGGTACTGCTGGATGCCTTCCGTCTCAATCTGGTGGGCAAGTACCTGACCTACGCCTTCGTCGCCGTGGGGCTGGTGCTGTGCTGGGGCAAGGGGGGCATTCTCAGTCTCGGGCAGGGCGTCTTTTTCGGACTTGGCGGCTATTGCATGGCCATGTTCCTGAAACTGGAAGCGTCCAGCCCCGAGGCCACCGCCAGTCAGTCCACGCCGGGCATTCCCGACTTCATGGACTGGAATCAGGTCACCGAACTGCCCTGGTTCTGGCAGCCGTTCCACAGTTTCTCCTTCACTCTGATCGCGGTGGTGATGGTGCCGGTGATCCTCGCCTTCATCATCGGCGTGGCCATGTTCAAACGGCGTGTCGGCGGCGTCTACTTCGCCATCATTACCCAGGCGATCGCCGCCATTCTCACCATCCTGATCATCGGGCAGCAGGGCTTTACCGGCGGCGCCAATGGCATCACCGACCTGCGCACGCTGATGGGCTGGGACATCCGCGGCAATGAAGCCAAGACAGTGCTGTACTTTGTTACCTCCGGTTTGCTGTTGGCCTGCGTGTTGCTGGCCCGCCATGTACTGGGCAGCAAACTCGGCCGCATTCTGGTGGCGATGCGGGACCAGGAAGACCGGGTTCGTTTTTCCGGTTACGACGTGGCCTCGTTCAAGGTGTTCGTGTTCTGCCTGGCGGCGGCGCTGTCCGGTATCGGCGGTGCCCTGTTCACCTTGCAGGTGGGCTTCATGTCGCCGTCCTTTGTCGGCATCGTGCCGTCCATTGAAATGGTGATCTTCTGCGCCGTGGGCGGACGACATTCATTGCTCGGCGCGGTGTATGGCGCGTTGTTGGTGAACGCGGCGAAAACCGGATTCTCCGAATCCTTTCCGGAACTCTGGCTGTACGCCATGGGCGCGCTGTTCATTGCCGTGGTGTTGGCATTCCCCAACGGCATCGCCGGTCTGTATCAGCGCTATCTGATGCCGTTGGAGAAAAAAATACTGGGTGGTCTGGGTAAAGCCGCCAACACGCCGCCCACGGCCGCGGCCCGCCGGATGGAGGAGACCCCATGAGCACGTCCCGGGATTTTATTCTCAGCGTGGAAGGCCTGACCGTATCCTTTGATGGCTTCAAGGCGGTCAATGATCTGTCCCTGTACCTGGAGCACAACGAAATCCGCGTCATTATTGGCCCTAACGGCGCCGGTAAGACCACCGTGCTGGACCTGATTTGCGGCAAGACCCGTGCCACCGACGGCGCCATCCGTTTCAAGGGCCAGGAACTGACGCGCATGAAGGAGCACCAGATCGTTCGCTCCGGAGTGGGCCGAAAGTTCCAGAACCCGTCCATATATGACGACCTCACCGTGTTCGAGAACCTGGAGGTGTCCTATCCGCGCGGACGCTCGGTGATGGGCGCGCTGGCGTTTCGCCGCGATCAGCAGGTCCTCGATGCGGTACACGAGGTGGCGGAGACCATCTTTCTGGCGGATCAGCTCGACTGCCGTGCCGATCTGCTCAGTCATGGGCAAAAGCAGTGGCTGGAGATCGGCATGCTGCTGATCCAGAAGCCGGATCTGCTGATGCTGGACGAACCGGTGGCGGGCATGTCGGTGGCGGAGCGCAAGAAAACCGCCGAGCTGCTCAAAGTGATAACCCGCAATCACACGGTGCTGGTGATCGAGCACGACATGCAGTTCGTTGGCGATATCGCCGATCGTGTCACCGTGATGCATCAGGGCCAGGTGTTGTCCGAAGGCTCCCTGGCCCACGTCAAAGCCGACCCGAAAGTGGTCGAGGTCTATCTGGGGCACTGATTATGCTGAAACTGCAGAACTACTCCGTGGCCTATGGGCAGAGCAAGGTGATCCATGACTTGCAACTGGACGTGGGCGAGAACGAGATTGTCGCCGTGGTTGGCCGCAACGGCATGGGCAAGACCACGTTAATGAAATCCATGGTGGGCATGGTGCCGGCCAGGGAAGGCGTGTTGTCCATGCAGGGCGTCGATCTGATGCCGCTGAAAAGCCATCAAAGGGTCAAGGCCGGGCTCGGCTTCGTACCGCAGGGCAGGATGATCTTTCCCACTTTGACGGTGAAGGAAAATATCGAGACCGGCCTGGCCGCGTCCGGGCGCAAGGGTATCCCCGCCGATCTCTACGAGTTGTTCCCGGTGCTCAAGGATATGGCGTCGCGCAAGGGCGGCAATCTGTCCGGTGGGCAGCAACAACAACTGGCTATCGCCCGTGCCCTGGCCACTGATCCCAAAGTGCTGATTCTCGATGAACCCACCGAGGGGATCCAGCCTTCCATCATCCAGGAGCTGGCGCGAACGCTGCGCAAAATCCGTGACACGCGGGGACTCTCCATTCTGGTTTCCGAGCAGGTACTGAGTTTCGTCATGAACGTGGCGGACCGGATTCTGGTGATCGAGAAAGGGCGCTTCGTGCATCAGGAAGAGCGCGAAGGCGCGAACCAGGAAAAAATCGCCGCCTATCTGGCGGTCTGAATTCGAGGAGACAAGCAATGCGTCATGGTGATATTTCCAGCAGTGCCGATACCGTCGGGGTGGCGGTGGTGAACTATAAAATGCCGCGTCTGCACACCCGTGAGGAGGTGCTGGATAACGCGCGCCACATCGCCGAAATGATCAAGGGGATGAAGCTCGGATTGCCGGGCATGGACCTGGTGGTCTTCCCCGAATACAGCACCATGGGGATCATGTACGACCCCGATGAAATGATGGCCACCGCCGCCACCGTGCCCGGCGATGAAACCGATATTTTCGCCGCCGCCTGTCGTGAGGCGAACACCTGGGGGGTGTTCTCGCTTACCGGCGAGCGCCATGAAGAACATCCCCACAAGGCGCCGTACAACACCCTGGTGCTGATCGATAATCAGGGCCGTATCGTGCAGAAATACCGTAAGTGCATTCCCTGGTGCCCGATCGAGGGCTGGTATCCCGGTGACAGCACCTACGTTACCGAAGGGCCGAAAGGGCTGAAGATCAGCCTGATTATCTGTGACGACGGTAACTATCCGGAGATCTGGCGGGATTGTGCCATGAAGGGCGCGGAGTTGATCGTGCGTTGTCAGGGCTACATGTATCCGGCCAAGGAACAACAGATCATGATGGCCAAGACCATGGCCTGGGCCAACAACTGCTACGTGGCGGTGGCCAACGCCACCGGTTTCGACGGTGTCTATTCCTACTTCGGACACTCCGCTCTGGTCGGCTTCGATGGCCGCACCCTGGGGGAATGCGGCGAAGAGGAGATGGGCGTGCAATACGCCCAGCTCTCGGTCAGCCAGATCCGTGATGCCCGCGCCAACGATCAGTCCCAGAACCATTTGTTCAAGTTGCTGCATCGCGGTTACACCGGTGTGTACAACTCCGGTGACGGTGACAAGGGCGTGGCCCATTGTCCGTTCGATTTTTATCGAACCTGGGTGCTGGATGCGCAGAAAGCCCAGCAACAAGTGGAGGCCATGACCCGCGATACGGTTGGTGTGGCGGACTGTCCGGTGGGCGACTTGCCGGTACCGGACAAGGAAAGGGTGGCGGGGGAGTAGACGCCGGTGCCCTTCATCAACGATCGCCTGATGGAACAGGCGGAGTCCCGGCCACCGCCGTTGACGCCGGGGGGCCGCGTTTCCCGCTTCCAGTTCGAGCCGGAAAAGGTGATGGCACGGCTGAGCGCCCGCATCGTCGGCCAGGATCCGGTGCTGGCGGACCTGGAGGCCATGCTGACGCGGATCAAAGCGGATATTTCCGATACCGAACGGCCGTTGGCGGTGCACCTGTTTGTCGGTCCCACCGGTGTTGGCAAGACCGAAACCGCGCGCCTGCTGGCCGAGGCGCTGCACGGTCGCGCCGACGCGCTGTGCCGGGTCGATATGAACACTCTGGCCCAGGAGCATTACGCCGCCGCCTTGACCGGCGCGCCACCTGGATATGTGGGCAGTAAGGAAGGCCATACCCTGCTGGATGAGGACCGGCTGCGTGGCACCTTGCGCAAGCCAGCAGTGGTGCTGTTCGACGAAATTGAGAAGGCCGACGCCCGGGTCATAAGGGCCTTGATGAACGTGCTGGATCACGGCCGTTTGCCATTGTCCGCAGGCACCCGGGAGCTGGATTTCCGCAACAGTCTGATCTTCATGACCAGTAACCTCGGCGCCCGTGAAGCTCAGGCCAGATTGTCCCTCTATCGCGGCGGCTGGCGCCGCTGGCTGGGAATGCGTCCGGGAGAAGTGGAGCGTATTCCGGAACAAGCGGTGCTCGAGCACTTTGATCCGGAGTTCATTAATCGTATCGACCGCATTCATTACTTTCAGCCGTTGGCGCCACAAAGGGCCGAGGCGCTGCTGGATATCGAATTGGATCGCCTGGCGGACCGCCTGCGAAGACGGGAAGTCCATCTGTCCTGGCAACCGGCGGCGCGGGCCTGGTTATGCGCCAGGCAGGATATCCGCTACGGAGCCCGTGATCTGCGGCGGCGGCTGCGCAACGAACTGGAACCCAAAGTGGCCGCGGCCATGTTCAGCCATCCCGGCACTCGTCAGTTTCTGGTGCGGGCCTCCGGTGGTACCTTGGAGGTCGTGCCGGTGATGGATACCGAACCCCACGACGCACTACGTCATACAACGTAGGCGCCGGGGTGTTTTCACCAATGGCGCCGGCCGGTGGCCGGCGCGATAGTGTCAGAGCCTGCCCGGCAGGCTCTGATTCATGATCCCTGCCTGGGCATGGGATGACGACATTGAGCGGAGGGAAGCACACCATGGCTGAGACCATCATTAAAATTGATCTGAACAAGTCCCCATACGAGAACGAGAAAGTACATAACCGGTGGCATCCGGATATTCCCATGGCCGCCATGGTGAAACCCGGTGATGACTTCATCGTGGAATGCCACGACTGGACTGGCGGGCAAATCAACAACGACGACAACGCCGAGGACGTTCGCGACGTGGACCTGACTCAGGTGCATTTCCTGTCCGGTCCGGTGGGTGTGGAAGGCGCCGAGCCCGGAGATCTTCTGGTGGTGGATATTCTCGATATCGGCACCTTCGAGGAAAGCCAGTGGGGTTTCAACGGCTTCTTTTCCAAACAGAATGGTGGCGGCTTTCTGACCGAGCACTTTCCGGAAGCGCAGAAAACCATCTGGGACTTCAATGGCATGTTCACCAAATCCCGCCACATTCCCGGCGTGGAATTCGCCGGTCTGATTCACCCGGGATTGATTGGCTGCCTGCCGTCCAAGAGCATGCTGGACGAATGGAACAAGCGGGAAAAAGAACTTTATGATACCGACCCGGACCGGGTGCCCGGCCTGGTCAATCTGCCGTTCGCCGATACCGCTCACATGGGCAAGCTGAACGGTGATGCCCGTAATGCCGCGGCGGCGGAAGGCGCGCGTACGGTGCCTCCGAGAGAGCATGGCGGTAACTGCGACATCAAGGACCTTTCCCGGGGCTCGCAAATCTACTTCCCGGTGTATGTGAAGGACGCGGGGCTTTCCGTGGGCGATCTGCACTTCAGCCAGGGGGATGGCGAGATCACCTTCTGCGGCGCCATTGAAATGGCCGGCTGGATTCACATGAGGGTGAATCTGATCAAAGGCGGCATGGAAAAATACGCGATCAAGAACCCGATCTTCAAACCCAGCCCGATGGCGCCGAAGTATGATGACTATCTGATCTTCGAGGGTATTTCCGTGGATGAGGAAGGCAAGCAGCACTACCTGGACGTGCATATTGCGTATCGTCAGGCTTGCCTCAACGCCATCGAGTACCTGAAGAAATTCGGCTATTCCGGTGCCCAGGCCTATTCGCTACTGGGATGCGCGCCGGTGCAGGGCCATATCAGCGGTGTGGTGGACGTACCGAACGCCTGTGCCACTTTGTGGTTGCCCACCGACATTTTCGAGTTTGACCTCAAACCTGGCGTGGATGGCCCTCAGCACAGCGTGGCCGGATCCATGGATGTGCCACTGGCGAAAGACAAGTAACGCCCGGATAAAGGAGAACGGCGATGCCGTTGTACGACTATAAATGCGCGAACCATGGGCTGTTCCATGCGCTGGTGGCGGTGGCGGAATCCGGTATCGCCCACGCCTGTCCGCAATGTGGCGAACTGGCGCCGCGGGTGATCATGGTGCCGCCGGAAGTGCTCGACATGGCCCCGGCCCGCCGTCAGGCCATGGAACGC
>JAJUKC010000121.1 GCA_029264995.1 Marinobacter sp.
GCTGGTGCGTTACACCTTTCCGGGTAAGCGCATCGCCGATGCCCTGGTGGACTTGCCGTTTGCCTTGCCGACGGCGGTGGCCGGCATTGCCCTGACCGCGTTGTACGGTCGCAATGGCTGGTTCGGACAGCACCTGGAGAGCTGGGGATTCAAAGTAGCCTATGCGCCCGCCGGCATCGTCGTGGCGCTGACGTTCATCGGCCTGCCTTTCGTGGTCCGCACCGTCCAGCCGGTATTGGAAGGGTTGGAGCGGGAACTGGAAGAAGCCGCCGCCAGCCTCGGTGCCAATCGCTCGCAGACGTTTCGGCGGGTGCTGCTGCCGGCGCTGGTGCCGGCGTTGCTCACCGGTTTTGCCCTGTCCTTCGCTCGTGCCGTGGGAGAGTACGGTTCGGTGGTGTTCATCAGCGGCAATATGCCATACCGCACTGAAATCACCCCTCTGCTGATCTACAGCAAGCTGGAACAATACGATTACGCCGGTGCTTCGGCGCTGGGCATGATGATGCTGGTGTTCTCGTTCGTTCTGCTGCTCGCCATCAACGGTTTGCAGTACTGGAGCCTGCGCCGGCGGGGAGGAGGTTGAAATGAGTGGTGTGATGTCTTCCCTGTCCACGCCGGGCAACGTGGTGGTCAGCCGTCGGGCGGTGACCGAGGCAGCCTGGCTGCGGGGGCTGCTGATCGCCCTGGCGCTGGCGTTCCTCGGTGTGTTTCTGGTGGTGCCTCTGGTGCTGGTGTTCCAGGAGGCGTTTTCCAAAGGCTGGCGGGCTTATCTGGCGGCGCTGACCGAGCCGGACGCCTGGCATGCGGTGAAGCTGACGCTGATCGCCGCCGGTCTGGCGGTACCTTTGAACGTGGTGTTCGGCGTTGCCGCTGCCTGGAGCCTGACTAAATTCCATTTTCGCGGCAAGCAGGTGCTGATCACCCTGATCGATCTGCCATTCGCGGTGTCACCGGTGATCGCCGGCCTGATCTACGTGTTGGTGTTTGGCTCCCGGGGTTGGCTCGGTCCCTGGCTGGAGGAGCACAGCCTGTCGATTATTTACGCGGTGCCGGGGATCGTGCTGGCCACGGTGTTTGTCACTTTCCCCTTCGTGGCGCGGGAACTGATTCCGTTGATGCAGGAGCAAGGCGTCAGTCAGGAGGAAGCGGCGTTGACGCTGGGCGCCAGCGGCTGGCAAACCTTCCGCCGTGTCACCTTGCCGTCGATCAAATGGGGGCTGTTGTACGGCATCATCCTGTGTAACGCCCGGGCCATGGGCGAATTCGGCGCGGTCAGTGTGGTGTCGGGGCATATTCGCGGCAAGACCAACACGTTGCCGTTGCATGTGGAGATTCTCTACAACGAATACCAGTTCGCCGCCGCTTTCGCGGTGGCGTCGATGCTGGCGTTGCTGGCGGTGGTCACCCTGGTGGCGAAGTCCTTTCTCGAATTCAAGCATCAACGGGACCGTGAGCGTGCCGCGCACGCCGCCGCCCGTCAGGAGGTCTCATGAGTATTCAGGTCCGTGATTTGCGGAAAACCTTCGGTCACTTCAAGGCGCTGGACGATGTCTCGCTGACCTTTCACAGCGGCGAGCTGGTGGCGCTGCTGGGGCCGTCCGGGTGCGGCAAGACCACCTTGCTGCGGATCATCGCCGGGCTCGAATACCCGGACAGCGGCGCGGTGCTGTTTTCCGGCGAGGACGCAACTTTCACCCATGTGCGTGAACGGGGCGTCGGTTTCGTGTTTCAGCATTACGCGTTGTTCCGTCACATGACCGTGTTCGATAACGTCGCTTTCGGTCTGACCGTGCGCCCGCGCAAACAAAGACCTTCACGGGAGGAGGTCGCCAAACGCGTGCACCGATTGCTGGAACTGGTGCAACTGGACTGGCTGGCGGACCGTTATCCGGATCAACTGTCCGGTGGCCAGCGTCAGCGCATCGCTCTGGCCCGGGCGCTGGCGGTGGAACCGCGGGTGCTGCTGCTGGACGAGCCGTTCGGGGCCCTCGATGCCCGGGTACGCAAGGACCTGCGAGGCTGGTTGCGGCGTTTGCATGATGAGTTGCACATCACATCGATTTTCGTCACCCACGATCAGGAAGAGGCGATGGAAGTGGCGGACCGCATCGTGTTGATTAACCAGGGGCGGGTTGAGCAGGTGGGCACGCCTCAGGAAATCTACAACGCACCGGCTTCGCCGTTCGTGTACGGCTTCATCGGTGATGCCAACCGGTTGTCCGGCCATGCCGCGGACGGCTGGGCGGAACTGGCCGGGCTGCGGGTGCCCGCTCCCGAGTTCGGGCAATCGGAACCGCGTCCGGTGACCGGCTATATCCGCCCCCACGATATTCAGCTGCAGGCCGGTGACAAGGGGGAGGGCGTGGCCGTACGGGTGGAAAGCGTGGCTCAGGTTGGGGCGGCACTGCGGGTTGGCGTGCGAATACCGAACGGTGATACCGCGTTGCAGGTGGAATTGCCTCATCACGGCGGTCACTGGCCGTTCCAGGTCGGTGAGCCGGTGCGGGCGCTGCCGTGCGCCGCGCGGGTGTTCGCGCGGGACGGCGCGCATTGATCGCCAGTGTTCTTGATTCAGGACATCGTCTTGCCACTGTCACTGCTGGTAATGAAGATGGGGCCCGGACGGGCGACTCACGGATAGCGCTCGTTTCAGGGAAAAGCCGAGCGCCCGGCGGCACGAAACATGGATAGGCAAAACCAATCGCGGCCATTCTGCCTATCCATTATGAATATCGCGTCGCCGGCGTTATGCTTCTCTCCGTCAAGTTGACAACCCTTCGAAAGGAGCAAGACATGTCTGTAATCAATACCGAAATCAAGCCGTTCAAAGCCCAGGCGTTCAAGGACGGTAAATTCATCGAAGTGACCGAAGCCGACCTGAAAGGCAAGTGGGGAGTGTTCTTCTTCTACCCGGCCGATTTCACCTTCGTTTGCCCCACCGAGCTGGGCGACGTGGCCGATCACTACGAAGAGTTCCAGAAAATGGGCGTGGAAATCTACTCCGTCTCCACCGACACCCACTTCACCCATAAAGCATGGCACGACAGCTCCGAGACCATCGCCAAGATCAAGTACACCATGATCGGCGATCCGACCATGCAAATCAGCCGTAACTTCGAAGTACTGCGTGAAGACGAAGGCCTGGCCAACCGCGGCACCTTCATCGTTGACCCGGACGGCATCATTCAGGCAGTGGAAATCACCGCCGAAGGCATCGGCCGTGACGCCGAAGACCTGCTGCGCAAGGTGAAAGCCGCTCAGTACGTGCGTGCCCATCCTGGCGAAGTATGCCCGGCCAAATGGAAAGAAGGCGAAGCCACCCTGGCACCGTCCCTGGATCTGGTCGGCAAAATCTGATCCCGCCACGGGCATGGATCAACCCCGGGCCCACGGGCCCGGGTTTTAATCGACATCCTGTTAATCGTTCATGGAGACCGCCAGCATGCTGGACGCCAACCTGAAAACCCAATTGCAATCCTACATGGAGCGCATCACGCAACCGTTCGAAATGGTCGCGTCCCTGGATGATGGCGACAAATCCAGGGAGCTGTCGGAGCTGCTGCGCGACATCGAGGCGATGTCCGACAAGATCACGTTGCGTGAGGATGGCGATGACGAGCGCCGGCCCTCATTCAGCCTGAATCGTGTGGAGGGTGACATCAGCCTGCGCTTCGCCGGTATCCCCATGGGCCATGAATTCACCTCTCTGGTGCTGGCGCTGTTGCAAGTGGGTGGTCATCCGCCCAAGGTCAGCGACGAGGTGATCGAGCAAGTGCAAGCGCTGCAAGGCGACTTCCGCTTCGAAACCTATTTCTCTCTGTCCTGCCAGAACTGCCCGGACGTGGTCCAGGCATTGAACCTGATGGCGGTACTGAACCCGAACATCAAACACGTGGCCATCGACGGCGCCCTGTTTCAGGACGAAGTCGATCAGCGCCAGGTGATGGCGGTACCCAGTGTGTTCCTGAACGGCGAGGAATTCGGCCAGGGCCGCATGGGGCTGGAGGAAATCCTGGCCAAACTGGACACCGGCGCCGCCGAGCGTGATGCCGAGAAACTGAACGCCAAGGAGGCCTTCGATGTGCTGGTGGTGGGCGGTGGACCCGCCGGTGCCGCCAGTGCCATCTACGCCGCCCGTAAAGGCATCCGCACCGGTGTCGCCGCCGAGCGCTTTGGTGGTCAGGTGCTGGATACCATGGCCATCGAGAACTTCATTTCGGTGAAGGAAACCGAGGGGCCGAAACTGGCCACCGCGTTGGAGCAGCACGTCCGTGAATACGACGTGGACATCATGAATCTGCAGCGCGCGGAACAGCTGATTCCGGCGGACAGCGAAGGCGGCTTGCATGAAGTCCGTTTCGCCTCCGGTGCCAGCCTCAAAACGAAGACGCTGATTCTGGCCAC
>JAJUKC010000074.1 GCA_029264995.1 Marinobacter sp.
CCAGGAACTGGCCAACCTGCTGGAAGACTTCGAGTCGGACGACCTGGCCGACTTGCTGCAGCAGCTGCCGGATACGGTGATCCAGGAAGTCCTGGACACCATGGACGAGCAGGACCGGCAGCGGGTAGAGGAAGTACTCTCGTACCCGGAAGACACCGCCGGTGGTCTGATGAACACCGATACGGTGACGGTGCGCCCGGACATCACCATTGACGTGGTTCTGCGTTACCTGCGCCGGCACCGTACCCTGCCCCCGATGACCGACAGCCTGATTGTGGTCAGCCGTCGTGACGAGTTTATCGGCGTGTTGCCCATTACCCGGATGCTGGTATCCAATCCCGCCGCTACCGTGCGGGAAGTGATGGACACGGACATTGAACCAATTCCCGTGTCGCTGTCCGATACCAAAGTCGCCACCCTGTTCGAGCGCTATGACCTGATTTCCGCGCCGGTGGTAGACGAGAACAACCGCCTGCTGGGCCGGATCACTATCGATGACGTGGTGGATGTTATCCGGGAAGACGCCGACCACTCCCTGATGAGCATGGCCGGTCTGGACGAAGACGAAGACACCTTTGCCCCGGTACTGAAAACCACCAAGCGCCGGGCGGTCTGGCTGGGCGTAAACCTGATTACTGCCTTTACCGCCTCGGCAGTCATCGGCCTGTTTGAAGAAACCATCCAGCAGGTGGTTGCACTGGCGGTACTAATGCCCATCGTAGCCAGCATGGGCGGTATTGCCGGCAGCCAGACCCTGACCCTGGTTATCCGCGGCATGGCCGTAGGCCAGATCAGCGGCGCCAACGTAGGCTGGCTGCTGAACCGGGAGTTTCTCTCCGGCGTGCTCAATGGCCTGATATGGGCCCTGGTGGTTGCCACCGCCGCCGTGGTCTGGTTCCAGGACTGGCTGATCGGTGCCATCATCGCGGCGGCACTGGTGATTAACCTGGTGGCGGCAGCACTGGTGGGCACCGTCTTGCCGCTGTTCCTGAAATCCCGGAACATCGACCCGGCCCTGGCCGGCAGTGTAATACTGACCACCGTAACCGACGTTGTCGGCTTCATGGCCTTCCTGGGACTGGCCACCATTTTCTATGCCTGAGCAATCTGTGACCTACCATGACTGACCAATTTGACGACGAATTCCAGGACGACCTTGGCCCCAGCAAATCGCAGCTGAAGCGCGAGATGCACGCACTTCAGGATCTGGGCAAACGCATGCTGGATTTGAACGACGAACAACTGGCCACCCTGAGCATCAGCGAAACCCTGAAAGCGGCGATCATTGAATCACGCCGGATTCCCCAGCGTGAGGCCCGCCGACGGCACTTGCAGTACATCGGTAAGGTATTGCGCCAGGAGGACGACCCCGAAGCCATTGGCCGTGCCATCGACGCCTTCCACGCTGGCAGCGAAGAGCATACCCGCCGGCACCATCTGGCCGAGCGCTGGCGCGACCGGATGATTTCCGAAGGCGACAAGGTGGTAGGAGAGTTTATTGATTACTGCCCTGTGGCCGACGTGCAGCACCTGCGCAATCTGGTCCGCAATGCCCGCAAGGAAGTCGAGAAAGGTAAGAATACCGGCCAGGCCCGGAAGCTGTTCCGGGCTCTGCGGGAATGGATCGACGACGCCGAGCAGTAATCAGAGGCGCCGGTGCTCCCACACGGGCATACGGCTGCGCAACTGATGCAGCTGCTCTAAATCCAGGTCGGCGCAAGCCATGCCGGGGCCTTCGTCGAACTCACTGACGATCTTGCCCCAGGGATCGCAGATCAGGCTGTGGCCATAGGTTCTGCGCCGGCTACTATTCTGCCCCCCTTGCCCCGGCGCCACCACCCAGACCTGGTTTTCAATGGCGCGGGCGCGTATCAGGGCGTGCCAGTGGGCATTACCCGTCTGCCAGGTAAAGGCGCTGGGCAGGCAGACCCATTCGGCGCCCTGCTCTCTCAAAGCCCGGAACAGCTCCGGAAAGCGAAGGTCGTAACATATCGCCAGCCCCAATCGCCCGGCCGGCGTATCCACCGTAATCACCTGATCACCCGGCTCAAAGGTATCCGATTCCCGGTACTGGCCATGGGCGTCTTCAACCATGGCGTCAAACAGATGAATCTTGTCGTAGCGGGCCACTTCCTCACCACGATCGTTGTACACCAGACACGTGGCGCGCACCCGGTCTGTTATCTCTGAGCCATCTCGTCGACTGGCCAACGGCAGGGAGCCACCAACAATCCAGAGCCGCAATGACCGGGCCTGCTCTGCCAGAAAGCGGCGGATAACAGGCTCGTTACCCGACTCCCGGCGGCCACACTCCAGCATCTGGGCGGTGGCGAGAACGGCAAAGTTCTCGGGCAACACCGCCACCTTCGCCCCTGCGCCTGCCGCTTCAGCCAGCAGTCTGCGAGCCTCTTCAAGGTTGGCATCGATGTCATGGGTACTGACCATTTGTATTGCCGCAACCTGAACCATCATTGCCTCCTTACTCACCGGTATCGAACACGCCCCGCAGATCCACTTCCGGATTACTCCAGGTCCCTGTGACACTGTACGTGGCACTGGTCAGTTTGCTCAACGGGTCGCCCAGAATTTTATCGAGCACGAACAAGGCGCCGCCGATGGGAGCGCTCGCCCCCATCAGTATGGCAGCCAGGGGCAGATTCTGTGTTACGGGTAGTACCAGTACCAGGCGCATATCCAGCGTTTCATCGGCCATGTTGGTATTGCCACTGAGTTTGAACGCGCCGGACGGGCCAACCAGTTGCAGTTCCGGATCCATGGTCACCAGGCCATTAATAATGTTGGCTTTACCGGAAATGGCATCAAAGGCCACGCCCCGCTCGTACAGATCCGAGAAATCCAGCCGCAGGCGGCGCCAGAGCGTATCTGTATTCAGCAGGTTGAAGATCCGGAACAATTGCGCCGAACTGCTCTGCTCCATGATCATGCCGTCATCCAGGCGCGCACTGACCGTGCCACTTATCTTGCTGAGAGCAATGTCATCCGGACTTCCCGGCCAATCCAGATCCAGTTCAACCGCGGTTTCTTCGTTGGTCATCGGGATCGTGGTGCCGGTCAGCGCTTCCAGGTCTTTAAGGGCCCCTCCCGCCAGCGTACCGTTGAACCGGGTGGTCTCCCGGTCGTCCACAATGCTCCAGGTCATATCGCCGGACAACACCAGAGATCCTAGCCGGCCTTCCATCTCCTGCACCCGCAACCGATAGGGCTCTGGGCGCAGCTTGAAACGCCAGCTTCCCGCAGACTCGCCATCCAGCCGGAGGTCCGAGATTCTGGCATCAATGTCGGGCCAGCTCCCCATCTCCAGCTCCCGGAACGCCTGCAGTTGCTCCTCAAGGGTGAGAAATTCGGTGTCTTGCTCTACAGCACTGGCCTCGCGCATCAGGCGCAGGGTTTCAAAATCGGCCTCAACCGTCCCTGCTTCCTTGGGTAACACCACCCTGCCCCGGGCTCGATCCGAGTCGGTATGAACGACCCAACGGTCCTCCAGCTCAAGCGCATCAATGGTGATATTGGTCAGGTGGTGAGCGCCCAGATTCAGATGTCGGAAGACCAGCTCGAAGCCCGTCTCTTTAAAACGGAGTTCCGCGTCCAGACGATCCTGCCATTGCGCAGCGATCACCACGCCTTCGTTCTGGAACGGGTCGATCCGGACAGCCAGAGGAGTCCGCTCGCGCGCGGTCTTTGCCAGCGGTTTGGGCCAATCCACTTGCAGACCTTCAAGGTCCGAAAACAGGGAAATCACCGGCTCGCTGGTACCCCCTAATTCCAGCTCTGCGGTGTAGAGCAGCTCTCCGGCAAGCCCGGGGGCGGCATCCTCAGCCAGGCCAAAGGCCATCAGGGAGCCGGGCAGCTTCAGACCACCTTGCTGGCGTATCAATATCGCATCACCAGCCTCTGCCGTGGAAAAACCGATACTGACCGGTTGGTCAAAAAAGCGGGCAGTAACCGGTGGCCCGGAAAAACCATCAACACTGTCGTAAGTCAGATCGGCTTGAATATTCTGCCAGCGCAGTCCGGCATCCGGTAACCCGAATCCGGCATTGTCCGTTTTTACCTGCGCCGTAACCCGGGTGTCCTGCCCTTGCGACAGCGGTAGATCCAGCCCAAGGTTCAGCTCAAACTCACCGTCATAACGGGCCCGGGTGTTACCGTATCCCAATAATTCCCCCAACGGGGTATTGGTCAGCCACCAGGGCACTCGCTCTCCCGGAACCGTCGAGGCGGCATCTACGCGCACCAGGGTTGCCATCTCCCCGTCTCCGGGAATGACGCGGACAGTGGCCTTTTCCAGCGCCAAACCACCAATCTGGCCTTCAGCCAGAGTCACCCGGGTATCGGCGTTCTGGATCTCCACCCGCCCACTGGCCTGCTCCACGGCGGGCCAGCGCTGGTCATATCGAATCCTGGCGTTTTCGAATTCATACCACATGGAGGAAACAAACGATCCGGACGGCGCGGCAGAATCAATACGGCCGTGGCCATAGTACTGGCCCTGGATACTGGCCTCCGGAACACTGCTGGTGAGCCATTCATACAGCCCGTCACCCACGGCATTAGCCGGCACGAAATCCGCCAGCATACCGGCATTGCCGCCTTCTACGCCGACGTTCAAACCAAGGTTGTCTTCTCCGTATCGGTCCAGCCGCAGATCAAAGGCGCCGGTTAACCGGGTATCTGTCTGATAGACAAACTCCAGATCATCGGAGAATACCCTGGTGATCCCTTCTGCCAGGGTCCAGGCGACGGTTCCGGACAAAGAATCGAGTGTCCAGTCGGTGTTGAACAGTTGCGGAAAGCCCAGCACGGCGGGTTCTGGTGTATCCAGGGTTACCCTGCCGCTGTCTGCAGTCATCTGGATAAAGCCATATAAACCCTCAGCGCGCGGGGCGCCAGACCAGGCCCGCACCCCGAACTCCCGCAACCTGGCACTTAACGAGAACCGGGAGCCCTGCTCTGGCAGAGTAAACAACATATCATCCAGAAAACCCGCAGGCTGGTAATGCTCCAACGCCTCACTGGCGGCATCCGGCAGCAGTTCCAGGGCCTGAACCAATCGCCGCAAAGGTTTGAGCGGCAGCGAGTCCGCCACCAGCTTGAGCTCATCCTGGCCGTCTTCAATCCGAACACTAAACGGCAGAACCTGATCACCAATCCAGTCCCAGCGAAGCTTCTGTAAACGGAGGGCCTCCCCCCGTCGCCAACCGAAGTGAGCCTGGATGTCTTCAAGAGGCGCCAGGGATTCACGGTTAACACCTAACTGGAGATAAGGGGTGCGAACCTGGCCCTGAACCTGCTGCAGCTCGCCATCCTCAAAGCTTAACCAGGCACTGCCCCCCAGATCGAAGCCTTCAACGCGGATACCCCGCCAGTTCAGATCATCAATCAGGCCGTCGAACAGACGACCGGAATCCACATCCAGGTAGAGCTGGCCGGTAAATTCACCCCTGAAAAACCGCTGCCCGACCAGAGCAAAACTCGCCAGCTGCGTGGTTGTGCCACTCTGCATGGCCCGGCCTGCGGCCTGGAACAAGCCTCCCTGGTAGGACAGATCGAGCTGGGGAATATCCAGAAAGCGCAGGTTCTGCCGGCTGGGGCCCAGCGCCAGACTGACCCGGGTCACCCGAACTTCCGGATTCGACAACCAGCGGCCCGCCAGTCGAATCCACTCCTGGAGTTCCGGCGCACCCGGCTCGGCCAGCTCCACAATCTCTTCCACCGGATTGATAAACGGCTCCTCGGTAGGGCGCACCACCGTTAACGCCAGACCGTCAGCGTCAAAATTGCGAAACACCAGACGGAAGCGGAACAGGGAAGCAAAAAAATCGAGCCGCAATTCCAGATGCTCAAGTTCCGCGGCTATACGGTCTGAATCCGGGGAGACAATGGTGATGTCTTTGGCGGTAATGGACGGGTCCAGCCAATACCACTGGGACGACAGGCTGCCAACAGACACATCCAGGCCTGACGCTTCGGAGAGCGAAACCGCCAGCTCGTCGGAAAAGCTGTTGATATTGGCGGTGAGCTGGCGACCGACCCCGACATACAGCGCAAATAGCACCAACACGGCCAGGATTGACCACCAGACCACACTGGCAAAGCCCGCCAATCCGCGGGCAACCAGACCACGCTCATCCTCGGCTGGTTGCGAACTGTCCGGCTCGCGGATCGACATAAGACTCAGCTCCCTGCAACGCCCTGCTGCTCAGGTGTCAGAGCAAAACAACGTCGTACTGTTCCTGGCTGTAGAAAGGCTCAACCTGGAAGCGAATGGTTTTACTGATAAAGGTTTCAAGGTCCGCCACGTTGTCTGACTCTTCATCCAGCAGGCGGTCCACCACCTTCTGGGACGCCATCACCAGATAATTCTCGGCCTCATAGGCACGGTTAACGCGCAGGATTTCCCGAAAGATTTCGTAGCATACGGTTTCGGCGGTTTTCAGGAATCCCCGGCCGTCACAGATCGGGCATGGCTCGCACAGAACCTGGCCCAGGCTCTCGGTGGTGCGTTTTCGGGTCATCTCCACCAGGCCCAGTTCAGAAACGCCGGTAATTTTGGTTTTGGCGTGATCCCGTTCCAGCATCTTCTCCAGCATCCGGTGCACCTGGCGCTGGTGTTCGGGATCCTCCATGTCGATAAAGTCGATGATGATGATCCCGCCCAGATTCCGCAGCCGGAGCTGGCGACTGATCGCCCGGGCGGCCTCCAGATTGGTTTTGAAGATGGTCTCTTCCAGATTGCGGTGGCCCACAAAGGCACCGGTGTTGATGTCGATGGTGGTCATCGCTTCGGTCTGGTCGATGATCACATAGCCACCGGATTTCAGCTGTACCTTTCGGCTCAAAGCTTTCTGGATTTCATCCTCGACCGAGTAAAGATCAAAGATGGGCCGTTCACCCGGATAATACTCCACCTTGTCGGCAAACTCGGTGACGAATTCTTTGACGAACTCCATGACCCGCTGATAGCTCTCGCGACTATCAATACGCACTTTTTCCGTTTGCGGTCGGATCAGATCCCGGATGGTGCGAATAAACAACGGCAAGTCCTGATAGACCACCGAGGGTGCCGGTGCTTTGGCGATGCGCTCCTGAATCGACTGGCTGAGCCGGTGCAGGTAGGTCATATCGGCAATCAGATCTTCGGCCGAGGCCGCCTCCGCCGCCGTGCGGATGATATAGCCACCCTGCACATCGTCGTGTTCCGCTGCGCCTTCCTCAATCAGGGATTTCAGTCGCGCGCGCTCAGTATCATCTTCAATACGCTGGGAAATCCCGATGTGGCAAACCCCGGGCATGAACACCAGATAACGGGACGGAATGGAAAGCTGGGTGGTGAGTCGCGCGCCCTTTGTACCAATCGGATCCTTGGTTACCTGCACCACCAGGGACTGCCCCTCCCGCAACAGGGTACGGATATCCGGTACAGTCCTGGGGGCATCTGACGGTTCGTCGCCAGACGCCTGGCCACTGACGACGTCGGATGCATGAATGAAGGCCGCCCGTTCCAGGCCGATGTCCACGAACGCGGCTTCCATGCCGGGCAGCACCCGAACAACCTTGCCCTTGTAGATGTTGCCAACAATCCCCTTGCGACTGGTGCGCTCGATATAGGCTTCCTGCAACATGCCGTTTTCAACGAGGGCCACCCGGGTTTCTACCGGAGTCACGTTGATCAGGATCTCTTCACTCATGCTTGGCTCTCCTTACTGCATGGCCAGTGGCGCCAGACAGGGTCGCCGGCATCTGCCAATAACTCTGCGGTTTCCTGCAAGGGCAAACCCACCACAGCGCTGTAGCTGCCTTTGAGTTCCCGAACAAAGATACCACCAAGTCCCTGAATTCCGTAGCTTCCCGCCTTGTCCATGGGTTCACCGGTAGCGACATAGGCGACGATTTCGGCCTCTGAGAGCTCCCGAAAGGTAACATCGGTAACCACCACTAATGACCGACACGTCTGTTCCTGCGCCAGAGCGATCGCGGTCATCACCTGATGGGTTCTTCCAGATAACCGACGCAACATCTCACAAGCCTGTGCATCGGACTCCGGTTTCCCAAGAATCTCTCCGTCTACAACAACAGAGGTGTCAGACCCCAGTACCCGGGCTCCCGGAGCTCCATCGGCAACACAAAGGGCTTTCTCCCGTGCCAGGCGCTCAACATAGTGCAGAGCCGCTTCACCCGGTTGCGGCGTCTCGTCTATCTCGGCAGGCGCCACCTGAAAGTCGACACCGATCTGTCTCAGCAACTCGGCCCGGCGCGGTGACGCCGAGGCCAGAATGAGGCAGCTCATACAGTTATCCCAGTTTACGGTTGATTGAGTCCAGTACGCCACTGACCACAGGCCAGGCCAGAGCGCTGGTCAAGGCTGGCCACAAGTAGCTGAACCCGGCGCTTTCGGCACCCAGTAGCTGTTTCACGAAATGCACCAGCATCTGGTTGATACCCAACAACAGAAACACCATCAAGCATTGCTGAGGCAGCGGATACATGCGTAACCGTTGGTGAATGGTCAGTACCAGAAAGGCGATCAGGGCCATGCCCATGGCGTTCACGCCCAGCGGTGTGGATTCCAGAATATCCAGCAACAACCCCAGGCACCAGGCCATCAGGATGCCGAATTGGGCCGGGGCGCGGAAGGTCCAGTAGAAGACGATCAGCCCGAGCCACTCCGGGCGAAACTGGAACCAGTCCACCGGGAACAGGGAGATACTCAGCACCAGCGACAACACCACGGTGATGGCGAACAGCGGATAACTGATGACAGACAACATCAGTTTGTCTCCTCATTGTCCGGAGCTTCTTGCCCGTTTTCAGGCGCTGAACGCTCTTCAGGCTGGAATACGATCAGCACCAGCCGGCTCTGGTTCAGTCGGGCTTTCGGCGCAGCCTGGATGGTCACAAACGGTTCACCCGGCTCTTTTTCGATCGAGCTGACCTCAGCCACCGGATAACCTCTGGGGAAGCGCCCGCCAAGGCCGGAGCTCACCAACATGTCGCCCTCGCGGATATCGGCAGTATCCGGTACGTGAACCAGATCCAGTTCATCGGTTTCGCCGTTGCCCAACAAAATCGAACGCAGACCGTTACGTACCACCTCAACCGGCACGGCGTGGCTGCTGTCGGACACCAGAAGGACACGGGAGGTGAACTGACTGGTCTGGATCACCTGGCCCATCAGGCCCTCTGCGTCCAGTACCGCCTGGCCGGTGGTAACGCCATCACTCTCGCCCTTGTTAATAATGATCTCGTGGGAAAAGGGGTCTGGCGAGACGCCCACTACCTCGCCCACAATGACCCGGTCGTCCAGCACTTCGGAAGAATTCAGCAGCCGGCGCAGTTCGTTGTTTTCCGACGCCAGGGCCGCGTACTTGAGAGCACGACGTTCCAGAATCAGCAGGCGGGTTTTCAGCTCTTCGTTCTCCTGCTGCAGGTCATCGCGGCTGACAAACAGGCCGGAAAACCAGTCGACAAAGGAGTATGGGGCATTGCCAAGCCAGTACACCGGAGCCAGCCCGGTGGCCAGAGTGCTGCGGACGGTGGTGAGCTTGTCAAAACGGGCATCGGCAGCGATTAACGCTGCCGATAGCAGTACGACGAGAAACAGCCGGAAACCGGGTACCGGTCCCTGGACGAATATGGTCTTAATGGCTTAGCCCTCCCACGGGGTTACCCCTCCTGGGAGAACATTCCGATGCCACCGCGATCAATCACTTCCAGGGCTTTACCGCCGCCACGGGCCACGCAGGTAAGCGGGTCTTCCGCAATAATCACCGGCAGGCCGGTCTCTTCGCTGATGAGCTTGTCCAGGCCTCGTAGCAGCGCACCGCCACCGGTCAGCACAATGCCGCGCTCGGCGATGTCGGAGGCCAGTTCGGGTGGAGACTGTTCCAGGGCGCTCTTCACGGTCTGGACGATCTGAGCCAGGGATTCCTGAAGCGCGTCCAGGATTTCTTCGCTGTTCAGGGTGAAGGCCCGAGGCACACCTTCTGCAAGGTTGCGGCCGCGAACGTCGATTTCGCGCACTTCCAGGCCTTCATAGGCACAGCCGATTTCATGTTTGATACGCTCGGCCGTGGAGTCGCCGATCAGGCTGCCGTAGTTGCGACGGACGTAGGTAACGATGGCTTCGTCGAATTTGTCACCACCAACGCGGACGGATTCGGCGTAGACGATACCGTTCAGGGAGATGATGGCGATCTCGGTGGTACCGCCACCGATGTCGACGATCATGGAGCCGCTGGCTTCTTCCACCGGCAGGCCAGCACCTATGGCGGCCGCCATGGGTTCTTCGATCAGGAACACTTCACGGGCGCCCGCACCCAGGGCCGACTCGCGGATGGCCTTGCGCTCTACCTGGGTAGATTTGCTGGGCACACACACGAGCACGCGGGGGCTAGGAGTAATAAAGCTGTTTTCATGCACTTTGTGAATAAAGTGCTGGAGCATTTTTTCAGTCACGACGAAGTCGGCGATCACACCATCTTTCATGGGGCGGATGGCAGTAATATTGCCTGGGGTGCGGCCCAACATGCGTTTGGCTTCGGACCCGACGGCGGCGACCATTTTCTGGGAGTTGTTGGTACGGATGGCCACGACAGAGGGTTCGTTAAGTACAATGCCGCGTTCGCGTACATAGATAAGGGTGTTGGCGGTGCCCAGGTCGATGGACAGGTCGCTTGAGAATAAGCCTCGGAGTCTTTTGATTAACATTCGTGTTGTTTCAACCTGAGAGTTGCGGTTGCAGAAAAGAATGCGGCAACTTTAGCAGTGAGCACCTACTCAGGCAAGGCGCCATCGGGGCTTTGGCGCTTACCATTCTCACATTTTATGGGTTTACACGGGGCCAATGTTGCGTGCGATTCTGCTAATATGTCGGGCTTTGTTGTCGCCAGGATTCCGCGCGCAGTTAACAGTGGAGCATGGCTGCTTGTGGGGATGGCTTTCCAAAACACGCTCCTTCGGCACATCCCTGTGTCGCTTGAGCTCCGCCATCCATGGCTCCGCACAGTTTTGGAAAGCCATCCCCACAAGCATCCCCATACGTTATTCCTGGCTTCAAAACTGACATTAAATTGTTTTCACACACGCTTTTGGAGGCAACGTGAGCATTTCCCGCGAGGACATCGAGAAAGTTGCCGTGCTCGCCCGCATCAAGGTGGACGGCGAGCAGGTTTCGGCTCTGGAAAAGGATCTGGGCAATATTCTGGATCTGGTGGATCAGTTAAGTGCCGCGGATACCGATTCGGTGGAGCCGATGGCGCATCCGCTGGATGCGGTGCAGAAGCTGCGGCCGGATGTGGTTACTGAAACCAATCAGCGGGAGGCGTTCCAGGCGATTGCGCCGGCTACCGAGGATGGGTTGTATCTGGTGCCCAGGGTTATTGAGTGATTTGGTCGTCCATCAGAGATTTCGGGATTTATCATGCATAACAAGTCTGTAGCAGAGCTTTCCAGAGAGCTGGAGAGTGGC
>JAJUKC010000023.1 GCA_029264995.1 Marinobacter sp.
AATCTTCAGCCTGATGTTTGCCGGTAGCGCCCAAGCTCATTGTGATGCTCTGGACGGTCCCGTGATTACCGAAGCCCGTGCGGCACTGGAGTCAGGCAATGTTAAGCCCTTGCTCAAATGGGTGCCGGCAAAGGATGAGGCAGAAATCAAAAGGGTATTCGCCGATGTGCGCCAAGTCCGCGGGCAAAGCGAAACTGCGAAACACATTGCCGATCAGCATTTGTTCTCGACGCTCGTTGAGGTTCATCGTGCCTCCGAAGGCGCACCCTTTACGGGCATCAAGCCTTCGGGACAGATTGATCCGGGTTTAATGGCGGCGGATGCAGCGTTGGAAAACGGGCAAATTGATCGCCTCGTGGCAAATATAACCCGCAAGATCGAGGATGGCATTCGTGAGCGTTATCATGAGGCTCAGCGTGCAAGGGCCATGGTTGATCAAAGCGTTGATATGGGGCGTGCCTTTGTCGCTGACTACGTCAATTACATTCACTATATAGAGGGAGTGCATGGCGCCGCTGGAGCGCAGGGCCACTGATTTCTACTTGGGAGCAGATGCAAAGCAGGCTGACGGCCTGCTTTGCATCTTTCTGTGCTTTGGATGCGCGCCAGCAGTAAACGTAATCTCGCTTCGGCCGCTTAAGGCACTATTTAAGTCGTTTTCGGCGTTACTGATTTCCCTGGCGCTGATTCTGAAGCATCTGCTCCATCATCAACTGCATCTGGTCCATGCGCTGTTCCATGCGTTGCAGTCGCTGATCTTCGGTCATGGCCGGGCCACCTTGTCGCATTCCCTGGCCACTATTTCCAGGCCCCTGGTTTTTCATCTGGCCCTGCCCGGGGTTTCTGTTACCCATGCCAGGGCCCTGGCCGTTCATTCCCATACCCTGACCCATCATGCCGGGCCCCATTCCGGACTCTCGCATAATCTGCAGGTGTTCCTGCATACGCTCCATATGCTCCTGTCGCAGGCGCTGGCGTTCTTCTCTGGTCGTTGCATTCTGCATTTGCTGCATGGTCTGGTTCATTCGATCCATGTTCTGCTGGATCTGCTGAATGCGCTCCTGGTTCATCATTCCTGCCTGACTACCCTGCCCGGATCCACCCTGGGCAAAGGTGGCGAGCGGTAGCGAAATAAGGCTGGCACAGACCAGCGTTCTCAAACTATGTTTCATGACTTTCTCTCCCCGTTGTGACTTTTCCATCAATAACAGAAAGAGCGAATGCCCTTTTGATGTACGTCAGATTCAAGTATAGGCAGTGTTCCGTAGTTTACTAACCTTGGAGGCTCCGGCTAATGGGTTTAGAATCGCTGCCTAATCTTCCCCGGGGTTCAGGATTCCAAAATGCCGATTCTTGAAGCTGTTCTGATTGCTGTTGCCGTCCTGGCGCTGCTCGGCGTCATCTTTGAAGAAGTCATTCACGTCAACAAGGCGAAAACCACGCTGTTCTTCGGTACGTTCAGTTGGGTTCTCCTGTTTCTGTTCAGTTCCGGTGTAGACGAAACCGCTGCAGTTTCTTCTGGCCTATCGGAAAGCATTGCCGAGATCGCCGGGTTATGGCTGTTTCTGGTGGCGGCGATGACATTTGTGGCCTACCTGAACAAGAAAGGCATGATCGAAAACATGATCTACCTGATCATGCCTCGTCAGGTCACCGAGCGGCGATTGCTGTTTCTGACCGGTCTGTTCTGCTTCGTGTTTTCTTCCCTGGCCGATAACATCACAGCAACACTGGTTTCCTGCTCCCTGATTCTCTCTTTAAACCTGGATCTGAAGAAGCGGTTACAATTTATTGTTTTGGTTGTATTTGCAGTCAACTCCGGCGGCGTTTCACTGATCACCGGCGATGTCACCACGCTGATGATCTTCCTGGCAGACAAAGTGGAAATCCTGACGCTGCTGACACTGGCCATTCCCGCTTCAATCACGGTGTTTCTGCTGGCCGTGCTTCTTTCAGGCGGACTGTCCGGCACGGTTACTCTGAAAGCCAATTCCAACGAAGTCCGAACCGTGGACGCGGTGATTGCAGGCCTCTTTCTGGTCACAATCATTGCCACCATCACCGGCAACGCGTTGTTCAGTATTCCGCCGGTACTGACCTTCCTTTTCGGGCTTTCTATCATGTTCCTGGTGTCTCGCTTCATGAGCGACGATTCGGATCTGGACCCGATTCTCGAATACATCCGGGTTATCGAGTTTGAAACCCTGCTGTTCTTCCTGGGGATCCTGCTGCTGGTGGGCATGCTCAAGGAGATTCATGCTCTGGATTCGTTGGTGGCAATTTATGATGTGATGCCGCCGGTGTACGCCAACTACCTGATGGGCATCTTCTCCGCAGTCATCGACAACGTGCCTTTAACGGCTGCGCTTCTAAAATCCGGCATCAATATGAGCCCGGCGGAGTGGATGGGGTTAACCTATGCCGTTGGTGTGGGCGGTTCGTTGTTGGTAATCGGCTCTGCGGCGGGAATTGTAGCCATGAGCAAAATCGACGGGCTCACCTTCGCGGCTTATCTAAAGTACGCGTTACACCTTCTGGCCGCGTATACGGTGGGTTATGCCGGGGTCATTCTGCTTGGCTCTGTGATGAACGGCTAAAGTCGAAAAAGCCTGCGAGGTTCCACCCCGCAGGCTGTGGTTATCTCACTGTCAGAAGTTAACCTGAACACCCAGGCCGATGCCATCTACGGTAATATCATCGTCATCGTAGTAACGCATGTATTCGAGGTTGCCTGACAGGTTCTTGGCGAACTTAACATTCAGGCCAGCACCGTACGAAAAATCGGAATCATCGTCTTCCACTGAGCCTGCCTCAGCTTCAATACGAGTGAAACCGACAACAGCGTAGGGTGTTACCGGGCTCTCGTTCACCACGTTCACCGTGCCGTAACCACCGAAGAAGTTGTCGATTTTAACGTCAACGCCGGCAATCCGATCGTCATCCACACCAAAGCCCGCCCGGGCTTCTCCCTGTTCATACAGGCCTGCACGGCCTGACAGTAAACGTGCATCAGTCCGACGATTCCCGCCATAGGTGAGTTCCGTATTTACCCGTTTTTTACGTCGATTTAATTCCGGGGTTAATACTTCTGTCCGGGGCCTGTTTCCTTGCGGTTGAGAAAGCCCGCGGGTATGCTGACGCCGTCTTTTGTCAGCTGGCTTGAGCGTGCCTTGAGAAACCTAGCCCCTGTCGTTTTTATTGTCAGCGTCATGTTTATACTTTTGAGTGTTTTCATGACGTTACCGGTACTACTGTTGGCTGCCACCCCTTCCGGTGCACCCAATGCCATTGCGTTTGCCGAATCGGCGGCCATTGTCTGCGTGCTTGGCGTTCTGGGGCTGTTGCTGACGTACCGTGAACCCCGCGAACTGAAACCTCGCTATATGTTCGTGCTCACGGTCTCCAGCTGGTTTGTCATCGCCCTTCTATCCGCCCTTCCCTTTTACCTGAGCGATAACGACATCTCGGCGGCCGATGCGTTTTTTGAGGGCACCTCTGGCATCACCACCACGGGGGCGACGGTGTTCACCGGCCTGGATGCGATGGACAAGGATCTGCTGCTCTGGCGCTCGATCCTTCAGTGGCTGGGCGGTATCGGGATTATCGGCATGTTCGTTGCCGTACTGCCTTTCCTGCGAGTGGGCGGGATGAGACTGTTCGCCACGGAATCGTCTGAATGGACTGACAAAGCCCTCCCAAGGATGAAAACCTTGAGCCGTGGCCTGCTCTTCGTTTATTTAGTGTTTTCCGTTACGGCGGTCGTGACCTATTGGCTATCCGGTATGTCGTTATTCGATGCCTTTAATCACGGGTTGACCAGTATCGCTACCGGGGGCTTCTCAACGTCAGATCAGTCGATGGGCAAGTTCAGCGATCTTATATTGATGGAAGCCTCTCTGTTCATGATTCTTGGCAGTCTTCCCTTCTTTCTTTTTGTCAGAGAGATGCACGGCCAGCGCGGGGTTTTGTTTCGGGATCAACAGGTACGACTGTTTCTGGCGCTGCTCCTTTTCGTTCCCGCATTGTTGACCTTGTATCGTTGGTGGGTATCGCCGGTTCCGTTCGATCCGCTCCACAATTATGCTGCCACCCTGTTCAACGTTACGTCGGTTGTGAGTACCTCAGGTTATGCATCTGAAGACTATTCCGCGTGGGGCCCATTGGCCTTTGTGGTGTTTTTCTTTTTGATGTTTGTGGGTGGCTGTTCGGGTTCCACAGCGGGAGGCATGAAGATTTTCCGGTTCCAGCTTTCGTTGATTATCCTACGCGAGCAGTTGATGCGGCTGTTGCACCCTCGGGCTGTTTTCACCCGTAATTACAACGGTCGTGCCGTCAGCGACGAAATCATCTCTTCAATGATTGCCTACACCTTCATTTTCCTGTTGTCTCTGCTGGTCATTACTGTTCTGTTGGCTTCGCTCCAATTGGACTTTGTTACTTCACTATCAGGTGCTCTGACGGCATTGACCAATGTCGGACCGGGGCTCGGAGATATCATTGGTCCTGCCGGAAACTTCGGCCCGTTGCCCGACGCCGCCAAGTGGATTCTGTCAGTGGGCATGCTGATGGGGCGTCTGGAAATCCTGAGCGTGGTGATCGTGCTCTCACCGGGCTTCTGGCGTGGCTGATCAGGTGTCCATGTACCGACTTTCCTTGCGCCGGAATGGGCCAGTCTGTTCGATATCCAGGTGCCGACCTGGGAAGGCGAACTGCGTAACCCGGAATTCTGGCAGTTCATCGATAAAATCTCGGATTACCATTACCGGAGTGTTCACAAGGCGCTGACCCACCCTCTGGAGATGGATGCCATGCTCTGGGCGTGATTTACTCGGTGGTCGGGTTCAGCGGTTGCTCATTGTTATTGGCGGCCAGTGCGTTGACCACCGGGTTAGCGTACATGTCCAGCAAATAGGGGCGGATCGCCGGGTCGCAGGCGTCCAGTCGGCGTTCCATTTCTGCTGTGGCGGCTTCCATGTCGGCCGGAGACCAGGTCTCGGCGGTCACGACACTCTCGCTGACACTGCCCGGAGTTTCATGGGTATCCGGATGCACGCCCCGCATCTGGTAGGCCACCAGATTGGAGGCGTGCAGGTGGTAATTAGCGTGCATTTCATGATCAATGCGTGCGGCCAGTGCTTTCGGGTTGTCCGGTGAATCGGCAATCGGGGCCCCGAAATGGACATGAACGTGGCCTTTATAGCCGGTCAGGCCTTTAACGATCTGGTCTGTGTCTTCACCTTCGGTCTTCTGGTAGGCGCCGGTTCGGGCCCGCACTTCCAGTTCTCTGGCTTTGTCGGCATCGCAGGGGTCGTACTCGTAGGCAATGGATACCGGCACAATGTGAAGGCGATTCATGGCCTCATCGAACGCCAGGCCAGATTTTTTCCGGCTCATGTAGAACATCTTGATGATGGCCGGGTCCGTGGCATCAATACCGTCTTTCGCTCGGCCTTCGCGCTGGGCGATCCAGATGCTGTGGTTGGTATCAATGCTGTGATTGATGAAACCGGATAGCGTGAGATAGGCATCACGCATTTCCCTTGGGCTGGTCATGTTACGGCGCACCACAAAACTCTTGTTCAGCCGCATCATTTCGGCAAACACCCGGTTGGAGAGCAGATTGTCGCCGATCGCAATCCGGGTTGTGTGGAAGCCGTTCTGGAACAGCAGGTAGTTGACCACCATCGGGTCGAAAACAATGTCCCGGTGATTGGAGATGAACAAGTGGGCACTGTTTTTGCTGAGGTTTTCCAGGCCGCTGTGGGTTACACGGGTGGTGGTATTTTCCACCAGTTCTCCCACGTATTTCGAAACTCCGGCCTGCATATCATCCACCCGGGTGTAATGCCCGAAATGGCCGACCAGCCAGCGGCGAATGAACATCCTCAGAACGCCAGGCGCCCATTTTGCGAGAGTTGGCGACTTGAATCGCCCCACCATATCCAGGAATTCCCGGTCGTTAACCAACCTCTGGATGGTTGGCGCGGTTTCTTCATCCGAATAGGGACGGATTGCGTCAAATTCCTGCATGCAAGCCCTGTTGTTGTTCGCAGCGTTGATCACAGTGTACGAAAGGGGCGCTATTGTATCCTTTCTCTTGCCGGTTTGCCTCCACCCGCATGGCCAGTTGACCAAACAACCGGAAGGATCTGGTAGAATCGCGCTGCTTAATCACACCGCTACGGGCCGACCACTGAATGTACATGGACCAGGACTTCGACCAACTCGCCACTGAACCACCCACCGCTGCGGGCCGAAACCCGGAGCAGGTTCTGCACGAGGTCTTTGGCTACGAGAGTTTCCGGCCCCTGCAGGGGGATATTGTCCGGGAAGTGGTCAATGGCGGTGATGCCCTTGTGTTAATGCCCACCGGGGGTGGTAAATCCCTGTGTTACCAGGTGCCCGCACTGGTTCGGCCCGGCACTGCCATTGTGATCTCTCCGCTGATCGCCCTCATGCAGGATCAGGTGGCCGCGCTGAGGGAACTCGGGGTGAAGGCAGCGTTTCTGAATTCCACCATGGATTTCGAACAGGCCCGTGCCACGGAATATGCCCTGGCAACCGGTGAGTTGGATCTGCTCTATTGCGCGCCCGAACGGCTGATTCAGCCGCGAACCATTGAACTGCTGCATAACGCGTCCCTGTCGTTGTTTGCCATCGACGAAGCTCACTGCGTCTCCCAGTGGGGGCACGATTTCCGGTCCGACTACCTTCAACTGAGCATGCTGGCCCAGGAATTTCCCGGCATCCCCCGTATCGCACTGACAGCGACCGCTGATGAGCGCACCCGAAAAGAGATTGCGGAACGACTGTCGCTGACTAACGCGCGGCATTTCATCAGTGGCTTTGATCGCCCCAATATTCAGTATCGAATTACGCCAAAGACCAACGCAAACAAGCAATTATTGGATTTTATTAAAGCAGAGCATGAAGGTGATTGCGGTATTGTCTATTGCCTGTCCCGAAACAAGGTCGATGCCACCGCCCAGTTACTGAGCAGCAAGGGCTATACCGCACTGCCCTACCATGCCGGCCTGAGCGCCGAAGAGCGGGCCCGCAACCAGGAACGGTTTCTGCGAGAAGACGGCGTTATTGTGGTGGCAACCATTGCCTTTGGTATGGGCATCGACAAGCCGGATGTTCGCTTTGTCGCCCATCTGGACCTCCCCAAAAGCCTCGAAGCCTACTACCAGGAAACCGGGCGGGCGGGCCGGGATGGCAAACCTTCCACTGCCTGGATGGTGTATGGGCTGCAGGATGTGATCAAACTCCGGCAGATGCTGGAGGCCTCTCAGGGCAATGATCAGTTCAAGCGGGTTGAGCGACAAAAGCTGGACGCCATGCTCGGGCTGTGCGAAGTCACCCAGTGCCGGCGCCAGGTGTTGTTGCACTATTTCGGAGACAACCTGGAGACGCCCTGCGGAAACTGCGATACCTGTCTGAACCCACCGGAGACCTGGGATGGCACGGTGGCAGTGCAGAAGGCCCTGTCCTGTGTCTATCGCACCGGCCAGCGTTTTGGCGTTAACTATGTCATTGATGTGCTTCGGGGCTCAGAGAATGAGCGAATTCTGCAATCCGGCCATCAGGCGATCACCACCTATGGCATCGGCCAGGAACTCTCCGCTAACGAATGGAAATCGGTATTCCGACAACTGGTGGCGAATGGCTACCTGCGGGCAGACCCGGAAGGCTATGGCGCGCTTCAGCTAACCGAGCGCTGCCGGCCGCTACTCAAGGGTGAGCAGGCGATTGAGCTTCGGAAAGATCCGGTTGCCCGCAAAACCGCTGGTGGCAAATCATCAACCAGTCGCCGAAGCGGCCAGAATGTGCGGGATCAGATTACCGACCACGCCGGCTGGGAAGCGTTGCGGGCCTGCCGCAAAGAGCTGGCGGACAAACAGGGCGTGCCACCCTACGTGATCTTCCACGACACCACCCTGTTTGACATGCTCGAACGCCGCCCCGCTACCCTGGAGGAGCTCGCGGAGGTCAGCGGTGTGGGTGCCGCCAAGCTGGAAAAATATGGCGACGTCTTCCTGCAGGCGCTACGCTCGATCAATCCTGAGGCTTGAACCCCTTTTTGCGCACCCGGTAATGGGCAATGGAGGTGGCAACGTGATTGCCTTCTTCATCCCTCAGAATGCCTTCCAGAGTGAATTTTGCCCTTCCGGTGGCGTCTGCATCGGCGAGGATGGCAGCCACCGCCTCAGGTGGCAGTTCAAATTCCACGGTGACATCAGAATTTGCCGGCTGTAGAAACTCCAGCGTCATTTCCTTCAGGATGGGCGTGTAGGCAGGGCCAAGGTCGAACAGGGTTAATACCCCACCAGGAATCTCCGCCACCAGGAAATAGGCGCCGGCATACAGACTGCCAAAGTGGTTTTTGTTGCCCTTCAGGCGTACTCGGGCTTTGACGTAGCCGGGGCGAAGCTCCTCAACACTGAAGTGATTACGGGGCGCAAATGGGATCGCCATCCCGATGATTCGGTTAACCGCCGCATAACTGCCGGTTTTCTTGAGCCATTCCAGTGGTTGCAGCAGAGTTGCTTTGGGGTCGCTGGAGCTTACCCATTGGCCAGCGGTGCCAATCAGAGAATCAATAAGAGCCATAAAGCCATATCCTGAAATACAGAAAACGCGATCTTTACAGCCAGATAAGGCTACTTCAAGAATCTTTTACAGTTTTTTTGAAACCTGTACGTTTCGATTAACGCTTTCTGATCTAAGCTGTAGCCAATGTTTGTAACGTTACCGTTACTTGCAGTCGGATAACAGGGAAAGGGCACGCAGTTGTACACATTCAATAAAATGATAACGCGCCTCTGGCCAGCTCTGGCCCTGGCGGCGTGCTTTCAGGTTCAGCCAGCGGCTGCGTCAGAACCCGAAACGGTTCTCACCCGGGACTACATACTCTGGTATCGCAACTACGATACCCCGGCCATTCGCAATCTGGTTGAGCTCGCCCTGCGCAAAACCTCAGAGTACGGTGAGTTTCGGATTATCCGAAGTGAAGAAATAAGCCAGGGGCGCGCCCTGAGAGAATTGGCCAACCCTCAGAGCCGGATTCTGGACATAGCCAACGTGGCGACGTCGGAGGAGCGGGAAACGTTTCTCAACGCCATTCCGGTGCCGGTGGACGGCGGCTTGCTCGGGTTCAGGGTATGCCTGGTGTTGCCGGAACAGCTCAGCCTGTTTGAAGGGGTGTCCAGCCTGGACGACCTGCGCAAGCGAGACATCCGGATTGGCCAGGGCGCACATTGGCCAGACACCCCGATCCTCGAAGCTAACGGCATCAACGTAATCACCCATACCCGCTATGAAATCCTGTTTGGCATGCTGCGCAACAAGCGCTTCGACTGCTACGCCCGCGGCGTGAGCGAGGTGCTGTTCGACTTGCAGCAAAATAAGGTCGAGGATCTGGTGATTGAGCCGAACATACTGCTGGCCTACGCCATGCCATCCTATCTGTTCGTGGCGCCAGAAGATCACGAAACCGCGCAACGGCTGCAACTGGGCCTGGAACGAGCCATCAAGGACGGCAGCTTCGCGGTGTATCTGAAAAACTGGTTTGGCAGAGCGGTATCATCACTGGGGCTGGATCGGCGCTCGGTCATCACCCTGGAGAACCCGTATCTTAGTGAAGAATCCAGATATGTTGGGCGACGGACCCTGGAAAACCTTGAGCGGCGAGTCGAGCTCCTGAGCGTCGGGGACTAGCGGGCCTTCCCTGGCCAGCACGGATTAAACCCGGAAACGGGTTACCTTGTCGTTCAGCGCAGTACCGATAGTCTCGATGTGGCCACTGTAAACATCGTTCTCGCTGGCTGCCTTGGCCGCTTCCTGGCCCTGGTCAGCAATGCGGGTGATGGACGCATTCAGCTCTTCAGTTACAGATGTCTGTTCCTCGGAGGCGGTGGCGATCTGTGAGGTCATCTGACTGATGGCCGTAATCGCCTCCACAATCCGGTTTAGCGACTCCATGGCATCCTGTGCTTTTTCCATGCTCACATTGGATACCGCCGTAGAGGCTTTCATTACGTCTACCGCATCGTTGGCGCCTTTCTGCAGCCGTTCGATCATGTTGTTGATCTCTTCGGTGGAAGACTGGGTCCGCTGAGCCAGATTCCGAACCTCATCGGCCACTACCGCAAATCCGCGACCGGCATCCCCCGCCCGCGCCGCTTCAATGGCAGCGTTCAGTGCCAGCAGGTTGGTCTGCTCGGCAATACCCTGAATGACTTCAAGTACTGTCGTAATAGACGAAACATCCTTGCCAAGGGTGTCGATAACCTCGGCTGCGGCATTTATTTCACCCACCAGCTTCTGCACCGCATCCCGCGAAGCGGTGACGGTTTCCAGGGAACCCCGGCTTTCCTGGTCCGCATTCTCTGCGGCTTCTGCGGTTTGCTGGGCATTCTGAGCAATCTCACCAGCCGCCGCCGACATTTCATTGATTGCCGTGGCGATCATGTCGATCTCATGCTGCTGGTTTTCTACGCTGGAGCGACTGTCGCTGGAGGTCTGGCGGAGCGACTTCACGTTTTCCTCAAGCTCATCGCTGCCCTCTTTTACCTCTTTAACAACCTGCTGAATGTTGGCGACGAAGGTATTGAAGCTGGCCGCAAGCTTGCCAAATTCATCGGAAGCCGAGTCATCCAGTCTCTGGGTGAGGTCTGCATCACCAGAAGCAATATCCGACATCGCCTTGTTCAGGCGTCGCACAGGTGCCATAAGGGCTCGAATGCCAAAATGGAGAATGACCAACGCAATCAACAACCCGACAATGGCAATCGTTATGCCTGTTGCACGAGCGGCAACAACGGGCTCGTTAATCTTGTCCCAGTTCACAACGGAGCCCATGTACCAGTCGACGCTGCGGGCATCGGAGATTGGGAAGAACGCTACGCTCCAGGTGGTGTCTTCGCGGCTGAACTGTGCCGGCACACCATCCAGTGACGGTGCGAAACCAAGCAGATCATCAACGTTCTCACCGATCAGTGACTTGTCCGGGTGGAAAAGAATGGTGCCTTCCCGGGTCATCAGGACTGCATAGCCGGAATCGCCCAAGGTAATCGTTGAAAGCAGGTCCTGAATGGCGTTCAGTGTGATATCCATTCCAGCCACCCCTTGAAAGGTGCCTGAAGAAACCGGAGCAATGGCCGAGAGGATGGTTTCACCGGTCTGGGCATCCTGATAGGTTTCGGTAAACGATGCCCGGCCCTCGTTGTTGGCTTGCTGGTACCAGGGGCGCTGACGGGGATCAAAACCGGCCGGAAGTGCCTGCTCTGCCTCAACTGTACGCATCATCATGCGGCCATCAGTCGTACCGACATAGACATCCTTAGCACCGCTGCCACGCGTCATACCATCCAGCAGGTTACGCGCCATGTTATCGGTTCGAATGTTCCGCAGTGATGACGCCACAGCTTCCGTCATATCCAGCCGCGTATTGAGCCAATCCGCGATGCTCGCCGTACTCTGCTTGACGGCATCATCAAGCATTGCCGTCACGTAAGTTTCGGTAGTGTTTTGAAGGCGCTGATCCGCTGTAAATGTAAATACAGACATGATCACGACGATAAGAACGCCTACTGCGACAAGCAGTTTCTGGCCAAAAGATAGCTGCACGATGGGAACTCCTCCTGAAGAAGGTGGGCCATGATAATGATCACGGTTGCTCTGCGCTGTTACTGTTTGTTTCGGCCGAAAGTGAAAAGTCTTTAATTTCTGCGATGCGGTAAACCGAAAGAACGGCTTATTTGAGGGCGAGAGCTAAAGCAGCCTGTCTGCTAGAATGCTCGAAACAGCCCCGCACTACTGCCAAAGCTAATTGATGGAGAGTTTGTTAATGGCTCACGAAGAATTGCACCTCAATCTACGTAACCTGACCCTTGACGACTACGGCCAGCTCCAGGAGCTGATGGATCGGGTTTACGACGATATTGGTGGCGCGTGGCCAAAAGACACCATCAAGGCGCTGGTAGAACAGTTCCCGGATGGCCAGATCTGTATTGAAGACAGCGGCCAGCTGATAGCCGTGGCCCTCACGGTTTGTGTGAAATACGAAAGGTTCAGTAACCCCCATGCTTACGACGACCTGATTCTGCGTAACGAAAAGATCTGGCACAACCCGAATGGCGATTCGCTTTACGGCCTGGACGTGTTCATAGACCCGGAATACCGTGGCTATCGACTGGGCCGCCGTCTGTATGAGGCCAGAAAAGAGCTTTGCCGCTCCATGAACCTGCGAGCCATCCTAGCGGGCGGCCGTATTCCCAATTACTTCAAGTATTCTGAGCAGTACACCCCGGAAGAATACATTCAGAGAGTGGATCGCAAAGAAATCTACGATCCGATTCTGACATTCCAGCTCTCCAACGATTTTCAGGTTACCCGGCTGATGCACAAATACCTGCCGGAAGACCAGAAATCCCTGGGCTACGCCACGCTGCTGGAATGGCGAAACATTCTTTACACGCCGCCGTCTCCCGTACTGAGCGTCAAAAAAACCCAGGTGCGTATGGGTGCCGTGCAGTGGCAGATGCGGGAATTCACCTCGGTGGAAGAAGTGCTCAAGCAGGTTGAGTACTTTGTGGATGCACTGTCGGACTACAAAAGTGACTTCGCCCTGTTCCCGGAGTTTTTTAACGCCCCGCTGATGGGCCTGACAGACCAGATGGATCAGACCCGGGCCATTCGGTTCCTGGCTGGCTTTACCGAACAGTTCCGCAACGAAATGTCGGAAATGGCCGTCAGTTACAACATCAACATTATCACCGGCTCCATGCCGCTGATTGAAGACGACCGGGTCTACAACGTTTCGTACCTGTGCCATCGGGATGGCCGTGTGGACGAGCAGCGCAAGGTGCACATCACCCCCCACGAACGCCGCGACTGGGTTATTGAAGGTGGTGATAAGTTCCAGGTCTTCGATACCGACGCCGGCCGTGTCGCCATCATGATCTGCTACGACATTGAGTTCCCGGAGCTGGGCCGTATCGCCGCCAGCCAGGATGTGGACATTATCTGCGTCCCCTTCTGGACCGATACCAAGAACGGCTATCTGCGCGTGCGCCATTGTGCCCAGGCCCGGGCCATCGAAAACGAATGCTACGTGGTGATCACTGGCAGTGTGGGCAACCTGCCGAAGGTGGAAAACCTCGATGTTCAGTACGCCCAGTCTTCGGTATTCTCTCCGTCGGATTTCGCCTTCCCCCATGATGCAGTGATGGCAGAAACCACACCGAACACCGAAATGATCATGTTTTCAGACATGGATCTGGAAAAGCTCAAACTGGTCAGAAACGAAGGCTCTGTCACCAATCTGAAGGATCGACGTGTTGACCTTTACGAGCTGAAAACCCGTTAACGGGTAGATTTGGCCCCGCACAGGGGGCCAAATCCCGATTATTTCCATGAACGGGCCACGGTAGATGGCTGACGGCATTGCCAAAAATTTCTGGCCCGTCTATTGTTTAATTAATGTTCAGTATATATCTGGCCGATCTCAATAGCAGAGCAAGCGTTCCATGAACGAAGAACTACCGGACCTGGTCGCGCGTTTCCGAATCCGACACGGCATTTTTCGCAAGGAAACCGTTGAAGCGCGACTTTATGAACTCGACAGCTACGGCTGCGTGATGAAAACGGACAAATTGTTTGAACCCGGAGACACCGTGGTTCTCGATCTTGTTATGGATATGCCGTTTGAAGAAATCCGTGCCGAAGGCCTTACTGGCCTGGTCACCGAGAAGAGAAAGCACTGTAGCAATTTCTTCTACTCACTTGATTTTGTTGAGCTAAGCGCCAGAGATGAGTCGCCTTTGTCCGACAAGCTGCGGCGCATAAGAGAAGTCGTTCTCAAGAAACAGAGTCTGAAATCCCGGCGTGGGTCCAGTCCCGCTTCCGGTATGCGACAAATGGCCTGATACCCGTTCACTTCACCCGCACTTCCCTTCCGTAAGGAGACACTCCATGGCAAAGAAAGCCAAACCAAGCGTTGATAAGATCGTCAAGAAAGTAAACAAAGAGTTCGAGAAAACATCCTCCCAGATTGAAGGGCTGATTAACGACGCCCTCAAGCAGTTCGACAATCTGCAGAACCAGGTTCAGGAACCGGTGCGCAAGCTGCTCAAAGACATGGATGAGCTGCGTGACCGTGAAATGAAGCGCTTCAACGACGAATTTGAGCGCCGCATGAACGAGTTCCACGAACTGCAGTCAGCGTTGTTGGAGCGTCTGGGCATCGCTTCCAAGGAAAGTGGCAAGTCCGCTTCCAAGCCCAGCGCGTCAACCAAGAAGGCCAGTGGCACCAAAAAAGCAGCTCCGGCGAAGAAAACCACCGCTGCCAAGCCCGCCGCCAAGAAAGCGAGCACCGCCAAGCCCAAAACCGCAGCTCCGAAAAAAGCGGCCAAGCCGGTAGACAAGTCTGATCTTACTCGTGTGAAGGGCATTGGCCCGGCAACCGCGAAGAAAATGAAAGAGGCTGGTATTACCTCCATTGAGCAGATTGCCAATCCCAGTGATGCTGACAAGCAGAAACTGGAGGCATTCAAGAGTCTGAAAGGATTCAGTGAACTGTCTGCCGAAGCGAAAAAGGTGCTCTGAAACCTATCTCGATAGCTAAGCAGCCAAGTAAGAATAAGGGTAGGCCTGGCGCCTACCCTTTTTTACATCTGGCCAGAGCCTGTTCCAGGCTTTCCAGTTCGCGCTCCGGGGTAAACGTAGACGCAAGAGCGGTTACCTTCGCCCGCAATTCCGCAAGAAATTCCACGTCAGTTTCCGCACGCAACATCAGCCTCGCCAGAGCCTCATCGTCTTTGACCGGGAAATAGCCAGGATAGTCATCGCCCAGCAAACCACGGTTGCCGGGAATGTCCGACGCCAGAATTGGCAAACCCGCCCGGCAGGCTTCCGACACCACATTCGCCCCGCCCTCCATAACTGAACTGATCACCATAAGATTGCTTACGGCCATCAGGTGTTCCAGTTTTGGCTTGTCCAGCTCACCCAGATAATGAAACCGAGGGTTGGACCGGCTCTCTTCCAGTGCCTTTTCTCGCCAGGCCTCATTGTGGGCCTTGCCGGCGCAGGAAACCACGACGCGGGAATCCTCCGGCAGGTGGTAGCAGGCCCAGGCTGCACGCAAAGAATCCTTTTCATCACGCAGATGGCCAATCACGCAAACGTGGAATTGGTCCCGCTCTGCCCGGGCACTGCCAGCGACTGACGGTTTGGGCGCGGATTGGCGCAGGCACAGCAATTTGTCGTGGTAGCGTTCGGGAATATCCTCCGCCACCAGGTCATGCAGGCCAATCAACAAATCGGCGGCGTCCATGGAGGCCCGAGTGATGTCTGGAAACTCGTGCTGAAAGCGGTAAATATCGGTGCCAGTCAACACCACAATCAAGGGTTTCTCCGGCCACGCCTGCCGGTACTGCTTAACGGCTTCAGCGCTTCGCCAGGCGTGCAGGGCTATCAGGCAGTCTGGTTCCTGGCCCTCGTATTGCGTGACCACTTCCACCTGATGACCTGCCGATTCCAGAAGATTTTGCCAGCGCAGCGCGGTGGCCCGATTGCCCGCTTTCGAGTCCGGGCCGGCCGGAGTTACTATGGTCAGTCGCATGACACCCACTTGTTATGATTTTGAAAAATTCTGCATGTGGCATTGCGCCAGGTAAAGCCTTCCCTCGTATACCGGTTCAGACTTGATAGAAATCACGGTATCCTGACTGGGTTTTCAAGTACATGGCAACGTTTTTCACCAAACCCCACCTCGCAAAGGAATGATTCATTATGGCAATCAGCAACCTCAGAAAATGGCTGGCGACGGGCTTGCTCTCCCTGGCAGCCGCAACCACCGTTCAGGCAGACACTTTCGTGTTCACCGCCATTCCGGATGAAGATGAAACCAAACTGGTCGAGCGCTTTCGTGGCGTGGCTGACTATCTTCAGGAGCAGCTGGATGTTGAGGTTCGTTACATTCCGGTGAAATCCTACGCCGCTGCGGTCTCCGCCTTCCGCAATAACCAGGTACAACTGGCGTGGTTTGGTGGTTTGTCTGGCGTTCAGGCCCGCCGACTGGTTCCGGGTTCCGAAGCTATTGCCCAGGGGGTTGAAGATGAAGCCTTCGAGACCTACTTCATCGCCAACACCAGCACTGGAATCCAGCCGGCCGACAGCCTGGATGAGCTGGAAGACGAGCTGCGCGGCAAAACCTTTACCTTTGGCTCCAAAGGCTCTACCTCGGGCCGCCTGATGCCGGAATTCTACATTCGGGATGTCTTCAACGAAGCGCCGGATTCCCTGTTCTCCCGCGTTGGCTTCAGTGGCAACCATACCCGCACTCTGCGCCTGGTCGAGGCCGGAACCTATGAAGTGGGCGCCCTGAACTTCCAGGTTTGGGAAAAAGAACTGGAAAACGGCAACATCGATACCGACGCCGTTCAGGTAATCTGGAGAACCCCCACCTACCCGGACTACCAGTGGACCATCCGTGGTGATGTCGACGAGCGTTTCGGCGATGGCTTCAAGCAAAAGATGACCGAAGCCCTGCTGAACCTGGACGATCCCGCCTTGCTGGAGAGCTTCCCCCGCTCCGGTTTCATTCCGGCTTCCAATGACGACTACGAGCCCATTCGTGCGACAGCGGAAAACATCGGAATTCTCGATTGATGTCAGGCTTTGATTTCAATGGCCTGACCGCCAGTTTCGACGGAGAGCGGGTTATCGGCCCGCTCTCCTTCCGAATCAATGAAGGAGAACACGTTGGACTGGTGGGCAAAAGCGGCGCCGGCAAATCCACGCTCATCCGCCTGCTTTACGACCGGCTCGATGGCAAGGCCTCGCTCGTTCCCCAGGGCCTGGGATTGGTCAATGCGCTCCCCGTCTTCCACAATGTGTTTATGGGGCAACTGGACCAGCATGGCACCTGGTACAACACGCTCACGCTGATCCGCCCGTTCCGGCGGGACAAAGACGCCATCCGGGCGTTACTGACCGAACTGGGCATACCAGAAAAACTCTGGATTCCGGCGGCGGCGCTGTCTGGCGGGCAACGGCAACGGGTGGCCATTGCGCGGGCCCTTTATCGGCAGGCACCGACGCTGTTGGCGGATGAGCCCATTTCCGCCCTGGACGGGCCAATGGCTCAGCAGGTGATGACCATGCTTACCAATCAATTCACCACCAGCATTGTTGCCCTGCACGATGTCGAGATGGCGCTGGCGCACTGTACCCGCATTATCGGTATTCAGGATGGCCAGATTGCTCTGGACCAGCCGGCCAGCGAGCTGACGGCCGCTGACATTTCCGTTCTTTACTGACAGGCACCGACTCTCAGCATGTTCGCCTACCCGACCGTACGAGCCAGCTTTATCTTTCTTGCCGTTGCGCTGCTCGGGCTGTTGGTTGCGGACATTGCCATTACCACTGCCAACCCCTGGCAGGATCTCGGCCGCTTCTTTCTGGGCGTCGCCACACCCAATTTTTTCAGCACTGAAGGCTTACTCACCGCCCTGCTGCGAACCGTGGCTTTTGCCTTTGTAGGCGTAACCCTCGGGAGTATCTGCGGCTTCCTGCTGGCGCTGGTGTACCGTTTTCTGCCGGTACGAATCTTCTGCGCCTTTATCCGCGCCATCCACGAGCTGTTCTGGGCACTGATCTTCCTTCAGTTTTTCGGCTTCCACCCGCTCACCGGCGTGCTGGCTATTGCCATTCCCTATGCCGGCATCTTTGCCAAGGTCTATTCCGAAATCCTGGAAGAGGCGGACCCGGAACCCGGCCGTCTGCTGCCACCGGGTACCTCATCCATTGCCGCCTTTCTGTATGCCCGTATCCCCGATTGCTGGGTTCAGATGCGCACCTATACGGCCTACCGACTGGAGTGTGGCCTGCGTTCCTCTGCCATCCTGGGCTTTGTGGGGCTACCGACGCTGGGCTTCTACCTGGAGTCCTCGTTCTCCCAAGGGCTGTACTCGGATGCCGGGGCCATGCTGATTCTGTTCTATGTGCTGATCGCCACCATGCCATTGTGGCTTCGCCCGAAACTGCTGCCGGTCTACGTTCTCGCTGCGCCGTTTTTCCTGGGGGATGGTCTGCCCATTGTCTGGGGCAACGTGGAGCGTTTCTTCACTGAGGACATCATTCCCTCACCCATCCGGGATGGCGAAGGGCTTGCGGCTATCTGGGCGTGGTTATCCGATGTGTTGATAACGGAAGCTTTGCCAGGCATCTGGAACACCGTGGTATTGACGCAGATAGCGCTGGTGGCCACCGGCATTCTGTCCCTGCTGGCCTTCCCCCTGATCTCGAATCATTTCGGTGGCCCTGTGCGGCGTACCTCCGGGCATGTGTTCCTGGTGATCGCCCGTTCGACACCGGAATACATTCTTGCTTATATTCTGCTACAGCTGTGGGGGCCTTCCATGCTGCCGGCCGTGGTGGCGCTGGCCCTGCATAACGGTGGCATCATCGGCCACCTGATCGGCCGGCAGACCAACACCATCCACCTGCGCCCGGACGCTCCGGTGGGTTTTTCCCGCTACAGCTGGGAACTGGTGCCCCGCATCTACCGCTCATTCCTGGCATTCCTGTTCTACCGCTGGGAAATCATCATGCGCGAAACGGCGATACTGGGCATTCTTGGCATTTACACCCTCGGTTTTTACGTCGATAGCGCCATCCAGAACATCCAGTTTGATCGTGCGATGGTCCTGATCCTGATTACCGCCCTGCTGAACATTGGTGTCGACGCCCTGGGCCGTTTCATTCGCCGCAAACTGGCCCTGCAGACCATGCCCACCTGCTGATCCCCTGGGACTGCCATCACATTTTTCGAAGCTAAACCGGGCCTTAGTGCCATTTTCAGTATTTGCCCGCTGTCCCGCCGGTTACACAACGTTACAATCGTCCCGATTACTCAGCTTGTCGCTCCGTTTTCAGAGGAACACCACGATGGTCAATGGATTGGTCACAATGACAGAACTGGGGCTGATTGCCCTGCTGGCGCTGTTAGCCGCACGGATGATTACCCTGTCCCGGACAGAGTCCTTCGTTCGGGCCGGCGCTGCAGGCGCCCAGCCGCCAGCCGATAGTTCCGGGAGTCCGGCGCGCCGGATCGCCAGTTCAGGCCAAGATGCCGGTCGCTACAAAGGCATGAGCACGCCCGATCGCACAGAGCTGTTTACCCAACTGCACATACTGGCTGGCCTGCAGGAGCGGGATTGTCGGGTGAAAGGGCTGGTACTGTCAGAATCGCCAGAGACGGTGCGCACTTATGCCGCTGCCTGGCTTTACGGTGCCAGCTGTGCCCTGAGCCCGAAACCCGTTCGCCACTCAGAAGCATTGGCGGGTATGGTTGCGGGCATTGTCAGCCGGAAGACAGGTATTCGCCAGCCAGAGGCACTGCAGGCCATTTCGACGCTTACCGGTAGCAGTGTACTGATGGCGTGTTACCGTGCCGGGCTGGAAGGTGCGGAATTCTGGCAGGCCAACCATTTTGTGCCTGCCAGCTCGAGCCTCTACGAGGCGGTGACCAGTAACGCGTTTATTTAGTGGTTTCCAGAGTCCAGTCGCTGCCCAGGTTAACGGTCTCCCGGCTGGACTCATCGTTGGCAGGTGTGCCGGTAATGACAGGTTTGGTGAATTCGCCATCATCGGTGTAAGCCATGGATTCCACATCCACAGCGCGCACTACCCAGGACTGGCCATTGGCAAATACGGTAGCCCGGTGGGTCAGCCCAAACACGAAGCGGCAGTAATCCAGCTTGAGCTGAACGAGATCCTGCTCGGCCTTGCGGATTTTGCGCAACAGCACCTTCTGAACACTTTCCCCGTAATCCATCACTGTTCCCTGGAAATCATCGAAATTTGACGGGATTTAACTATTTCTCAGCCCGGAACACCAGTGCCCAGGGCACATTTTCCATTACTTTCTGGCCATCCTGCAGGTCAATGCGCCAGATCATCTCAGCACCCGTGGTGCAGAACGGCGCCGTAAACGTTGCCTGATAGCTCAGGGGCTCCTGACGCTCCATGGGCACCGGATATTCGCCCATATACATGGACTGCCCTCTCAGTACCGCCAGAAAGCGGTCCGGCGCTTCCGGTACGGTAACCGCCAACCGGTATTCCATGCCCTGATCGCCTTCTTCGAGGGTTTTCAGCTCCACTTGCCACGTGCCTTCGTCGGTCTCCCAGGTACAGGCGCGGGAAAGCAGGTCGCATTCTGGTCGTTCCTCCGCGGTGTCCTCCGCGGTGCCGGCAGTTTCCAGCCATTGTGGGCCAAACGCCGACGCCACAATTGCAGCCAACACTAAACCCAGAACCACGATGGTTCGTACCATACCCTGCCTCACAACCAGATCCGAAACCGGCATTATGGGGATAATTCCCGACATAGCAAAGGTTTCTAAACTGCTGCCAGCATGAGAAAATGTGCGGCTTTCTGGTCTACCATCAACAGAACAGGACACGCCCGTGCAACCGGACATATCCGTTAAGCACCTGAACAAGATCTACGAAGACGGCTTCCAGGCCCTCAAAGACGTTAACCTGGAAATCTACCCCGGCGAGATCTTCGCGCTGCTCGGCCCTAACGGCGCCGGCAAAACCACCCTGATCTCCATCATCTGCGGCATCGTGAACAAAAGCGATGGCGAGGTGAAAGCCGCCGGCCACGACATCGTCAAGCAATACCGCAAAGCCCGAGAGGCCATCGGCCTGGTGCCCCAGGAGCTCAATACCGACTCCTTTGAAACCGTCTGGGATGCGGTCTCCTTCAGCCGGGGCCTGTTCGGCAAGGCGCCCAAGCCTGCCCATATCGAACAAGTCCTGAAAGACCTGTCCCTCTGGGACAAGCGCAACAACCGGATCATGTCGCTGTCTGGCGGCATGAAACGCCGGGTGATGATTGCCAAAGCGCTGTCCCACGAACCGCGCATCCTGTTCCTGGACGAACCCACCGCCGGGGTGGATGTGGAGTTGCGGCGGGATATGTGGGAGATGGTGCGCAAACTCCGGGAGAACGGCACCACCATCATTCTGACCACCCACTACATTGAAGAAGCGGAAGAAATGGCCGACCGCATCGGCGTTATCCGCCAGGGCGAGATCATCTTGGTGGAAGACAAAAACCGCCTGATGTCCAAGCTGGGCAAAAAAGAACTGCGCCTGCAGCTACAGCAAAAACTGGACAAGCTGCCCGGGGAACTCACCCTGGAGCCAATCGAACTTTCGGAAGACGGCTACGAGCTGATCTATACCTTCGACTCTCAGCAACAACAAGCCGGCGTGGCCCGACTGCTTCGCACCCTGGGCGATCTGGACATTGAATACCGTGATCTGCAAACCCGGGAGAGTTCCCTGGAAGAGATATTCGTGGGCCTGGTGCACGAGTAACCACCCGCCCGAACGGTCCTCACGGAGAGAACAATGAATCTTTACGGTGTAAAAGCAATCTACAAATTCGAGATGGCGCGCATGAAACGCACGATCATGCAAAGCGTGCTCTCGCCGGTAATCTCCACCTGCCTGTACTTTGTGGTGTTTGGCTCGGCCATCGGCTCGCGCATGGGCGACATCGACAACATCAGCTATGGCGCCTACATCATTCCCGGCCTGGTGATGCTGTCACTGCTGATGCAGAGCATCTCCAACGCCTCCTTCGGCATCTACATGCCGAAATTCTCCGGTACCATCTATGAGGTGCTGTCGGCTCCGGTATCCTACGTGGAAATCGTGCTGGGTTACGTTGGTGCCGCAACCACCAAGGCCGTGATACTGGGCCTGATCATTCTGGCCACCGCGAAGCTGTTCGTGGACTACTCAATACTCCATCCGTTCTGGATGTTTTCGTTTCTGGTGCTCACGGCCATGACCTTCAGTCTGTTCGGCTTCATTATTGGCATCTGGGCCGACGGCTTCGAGAAGCTGCAGATCGTGCCGATGATGATTGTGACGCCATTGGTGTTTCTGGGCGGCACTTTCTATTCCATCGACATGCTGCCCGAGATCTGGCAAACCATCAGCCTGTTCAATCCGGTGGTGTACCTGATCAGTGGCTTCCGCTGGGCCTTTTACGGGGTTTCTGATGTGCACGTGGGCATCAGTGTGGGCATGACCATGGTATTCCTGACCATGTGCATGACCGCCGTCTGGTGGATCTTCAAAACCGGCTACCGTCTGCGCTCATGATCGCTCGCCATCTTGCCCTGCTGGTTTTAAGCACTCTGCTTGCAGGCTGCGGCTCGGCAGACGCCAAAGATTCCGCGCACCTGCCGGTGGCCCAGGCCTGTTTCGTCACTGATACAACGCAACACCCGGTGGTGCTGGAAGTGGCCAGCAACAGCCAGGACCGCCAGAAAGGCCTGATGGGCCGGGAAGCCCTGGCAGAAAACGCCGGCATGCTGTTCAGCTATGATTATGAGCGCAGCCCGGAGCAAGGCTTCTGGATGTACCAGACTCTCCTACCCCTGGACATTGCCTTTCTGGACAACCAGGGCGTTATCGTCAGCATTCGCCAGATGCACCCCTGTGCATCCTCTCGCAGCAACGATTGTCCCAGCTACCCCGCTGGCGCCTCCTACTGGCACGCCGTGGAAATGAACGCCGGTTATTTCAGCAGCCGGCAAATTGAAGCCGGAGACCGCCTGATCTGGGATCAGCCAACCTCCTGCAATCGCTGATTACCTGTGCTGCCAGTCCGGATCCCGCTTATCCAGAAACGCAGAAATACCTTCCTGGGCATCGTTCGCCTGCATATTTTCCGCCATCACCTTGGCCGTGTAGTCATAGGCCTGGGCCAGCGGCATTTCCAGCTGTTTGTAGAACGCCTCTTTACCAATTTTCAGGGTATGCCCGGATTTGCCGGCAATGGTAGCGGCCATGACGTACACCGTCTCATCCAGGGCTTCCGGCTCGACTGCACGGTTAATCAGCCCAATCTGTTCCGCTCGAGCCGCATCAATCAACTCACCGGTCAGCAGCATCTCCATCGCGTGTTTGCGGCTGACATTGCGGGACAGGGCCACCATAGGCGTTGAGCAGAAAAGGCCAATGTTCACGCCGGGCGTGGCAAAACGGGCGCCCTTCTCAGCCACCGCCAGATCGCAGCTGGCCACCAGCTGACAACCAGCGGCCGTCGCCACACCGGCAACCCGGGCAATCACCGGCTTGGGCAGGTTCACAATCTGCTGCATCACCTTGCTGCACTGCTGGAACAGCCGCAGCTGGAAATCGTGACTGTCGAACTGATCCCGCATTTCCCGAAGATCGTGCCCCGCACAGAACACCTTGCCAGCCGCGGAAAGTACCACCACGCGCACATTACCGTCCCCGGCAATCTGCTCAAGCACCTCTGAAAGCGCTTCCAGCAGTGCCATTGAAAGGCTGTTACGTCGCTCAGGCTGGTTCAGAGTGACCGTGGCCACACCGTTGTCAGTGTGCACGCGCACCAGTTCATCAGATACAGCCGTCATACAGCACTCCCCTTGGTTCTGTTTTGTTATGACCTTGCGTCAGTATTCCCAACACCGGCTTCCCTGTCGAACCGACCTTCGGCGTATGGTTGTAAAACCACAGAATGCCCTCAGGGTAATAACACAGTCCCGACACAGGAGGTGACGCATGTCTCGCTCAACATTGCTGAAAGCCATTGTTGGTGTTGCAATTATTCTTGGCGGCATCTTCGTGATTATGAAAGATGAGCCCGCCGCCCCTACCGGCGACATCAACAGCATTGAGCCCCTGCCGGAACAGGACAGCCAGGATCGCTAATCTGCTGGCCTGTCCGCTTTTTTTACAATCCGCCTGATCAAACAACAGCCAGGACCAAAGGTGACACTCGCTTCATATTGTTAAACGGACAGTTTTTGGCATCGGGCATTCCGGTTGCTGATTGCCTTTCGTAGCTCAGGGATTAGACCTTCGAGCGACGATAGATAAATGACGAAGCCCACAGGGAGTGTCACCCATGAATAAAAAACTATTGATCGCCAGCGCAGCCGTGGCCCTGTTTGCCGCCGGCTCTGTACAGGCAGCGACGATTCAGCTGACCAGCGTTAGCGGAATCTGGACTGCCACCAATCCCGGAGGCCCTGCCGTATCCGGTGGTGGAACCAATGAAATCCGCTGGGGAACACCGGCCATTTTCGGCGGACAGAAGAGCGGATATCGTTTCGACGGCTCAGCGCCCCCAGCCGTCAACGTCAATGAGAACGTTGACTTCAACCTGGGTACCTTCACCCACTACAACTGGCCCATCTTCGAACCGTCACTGAATACTGCCCAACTGACCGTCGAAACCAACCTGACCATCGACGGAATGGCAGAAACCGTGTATTCCGTATTCGAGTTCGAACATTGGGAAACACCCAACAATGAGCAGCCCTGTGCAGACGGCGGCACCAATGGTGTCGGCGTTAACGAGAATGGCTGCGCAGACAGAGTGACCTTTGCGCTCAACGTCGGCGCCTCGGATTCCTTCCTGATTGATGGTGTTAACTACTTTGTAGATATTTCAGGTTTCTTCTACAGCGGTGCACTGGCCAGTGAATTTTGGACCATGGAGCGGATGGACAATGAGGCCACACTCAAAGGTGTCATCACCTCCCGCCCGGTTTCCGTACCGGAACCCTCTACCCTCGCCTTGCTGGGCCTGGGCCTGCTGGGATTTGGTGTGAGGAAGCGGATGGCTAAGGCTGCTTGATAGCTACGCCAAAAATAAGAAGCCGCGGCTGGGAACAGGCGCGGTTTTTTTTATTTCCGGAACGCCGAGAAATCTGTTGCCGAAGATCACGTTTTTGGCCAAATAAGAATGGTGCCCGGAGCCGGAATCGAACCGGCACGGCCTTGCGGCCGAGAGATTTTAAGTCTCTTGTGTCTACCAATTTCACCATCCGGGCATCGGAGGGGAGATTCTTGAAGGGCAGGATTGTATAAGGGCCGGTGGCGTAACGCAATTCTGTTTCCCAACCGCTCTTCAATACGTTTTCTATGCCGCCACCGGCTTGATCGCCCTGCCCTTGTAGATGTAACCCGCGATTTTGGGCGCTTTGGGGATGTAGAGGTTTTCCAGCTCCTGGATTTCGAAGCCCGCTTCTTTGATCAGGTCCGCTATATGGCGATTCAGGTGGCAACCACCGGCCAGTTTGCGCCAACCGGGTGTGATGCGATGCTGCCATTTGCGGGTGGCGTAGTGGGGGGATTCGCCGTGTTCCAGGAACAACAGGTTACCGCCCGGCCGGAGTACCCGTTTCATTTGCTGAAGGGCGGCGTGCCAGTCCGGGATGGTGCATAGGGTGAAGGTCAGCAGCACGGTGTCCACACTGTTGTCTTCCAACGGTATTTTCTCCCCCGGCAGGTCCAGCCATTCCACTTTTATGGGCGAACGTTGCAGGTTGGGTAGCGCTTTTCTGCGCATGCCCTCGGAGGGTTCCAGTCCGTACACCAGTTCAACTTGGTCCTGGTTGTAGAACTCCAGATTGATGCCAGAGCCCATGCCCACTTCCAGTACACGGCCCCTGGCCTGCGGAACCACCTGGCTGCGCAGCTTCATCACCTGGCCCATAGAACAGGCCTTGTCTATGATGTGGGGGAGAATTCGTTCCTCGTAAAAGCTCATCTGGCTCACCATAATTGTTTTATATCAAGGGGTGCGACAAACTGCCCTATCGAAATCTGCTACGATTTGCGTAGCATCATAAATATCTGCCGGTAATAACAACATAACAATATCAACTATGGCAGCGGCTGAACGGGTTCGCTGACCCGTTTGTTATGACTTGTGCGAGTTACCGGAGGTTCCTATGGAACTTGATCCTCTTATCCTATCGCGAATCCAGTTCGCGTTTGTGGTGTCATTTCACGCCATTTTTCCGGTGTTTACCATCGGGCTTGCCTCCTACATTGCGGTACTTGAGGGCCTGGCCTTCAAAACCCGTAATCCGGTGTGGACCAAACTGTCGACCTTCTGGACCAAGGTATTCGCCGTGGTCTTCGGCATGGGCGTGGTCTCGGGCATTGTGATGTCATTCCAGTTCGGTACCAACTGGAGTGCCTTCTCTCAGGCGTCGGCCAACTTCCTGGGCCCCATCCTGAGCTATGAGGTGATCACTGCGTTCTTCCTGGAGGCGGCATTCCTGGGGGTGCTGCTGTTTGGTCGCGACAAGGTGCCCGCCGGGGTTCATCTATTCGCCGCTATCATGGTGGCCACCGGCACCTTTATCTCGTCCTTCTGGATTCTGGCAGCCAACAGCTGGATGCAGACACCGGCCGGCGTCGAGTTCCGTGAGGGCGTGTTCCATGTGGTGTCCTGGAGTGAGGCGATCTTCAACCCGTCCTTCCCGTACCGCTTTATGCACATGGCCCTGGCGTCTTTCCTCACCGGTGGATTTGTGGTGGCGGGGGTCAGCGCCTGGTACCTGTTGCGGGGGCGTGAGGTAGAAGCCAATCGCAAGGCGCTTTCCATGTGCCTGTGGTTGCTGCTGTTCATTGCCCCGGCTCAGGCGGTTGTGGGCGACTTCCACGGCCTGAACACTCTGGAGCACCAGCCCGCCAAGGTCGCGGCAATGGAAGGCAACTGGGAAACCTCCCGCAATGTGCCGCTGTTGCTATTCGCCATTCCCGACCAGGAAAACCAGACCAACCATTTCGAGATTGGCATTCCCAGCCTGGCCAGCCTGATTCTTACCCACGAATGGGACGGTGAAGTGCCGGGCCTGAATGAAGTGGCGGTCGAAGAGCAACCACCAGTGGCGATTGTGTTCTGGTCCTTCCGGATTATGGTCGGTATTGGTGTGCTGATGATTCTGTTTGCGCTCGCAGGCCTGGTTCTGCGCGCTGGTGGCCGCCTCTACAAAACCCGTTGGTATCTGCAGGGGATGCGATTTATGAGTATTGCGCCGTTCTTTGCCGTGCTCACCGGCTGGTTTGTGACTGAGGTGGGCCGGGCACCCTGGCTGGTTTACGGCATGATGACCCAGGCCGAATCGGTAACACCTTCGCTTACCGGTGGCATGGCGCTGTTCACGTTGATCGGCTATATCGTTGTCTATGCCCTGGTGTTCAGTGCCGGCGTGTATTACCTCATGCGGGTTCTTTACGTTGGTCTTGAAGATGCTGACGATGAGGAGCACGCCTCTGATCGCCCTGCCCGTCCGCTCTCTGCGGCCCATGTGCCGTTCGAGATTGAATCCGGCTCACACGGCGTTCATCAGGCAAAACCGGCTAACGAAGGAGGGCACTGACCATGGAACTGTTTGATCTCGCCCTCATCTGGGCATTTATTATCGGCTTCGGCATCATCATGTATGTGTTGATGGACGGCTTCGACCTGGGCGTGGGCATCCTGTTCCCGTTCGCTCCCTCGGAAGAGGACCGGGACACCATGATGAACTCGGTGGCCCCGGTCTGGGACGGCAACGAAACCTGGCTGGTGCTGGGCGGAGCCGGCCTGTTGGCCGCCTTCCCGATGGTGTATTCCATCTTCCTGCCGGCACTCTACATTGGTGTGTTCCTGCTGCTGGCAGGGCTCATCTTCCGGGGTGTGGCGTTTGAATTCCGATTCAAGGCTCGTACCTCAAGGTACCTGTGGAACTGGTCGTTTGCCGGTGGCTCTACCATTGCCGCATTCGCTCAGGGTGCTGTGGTCGGGGCTTACATCCAGGGTTTCAATACCGTGAATGACGCCTACGTTGGCGGCGCGCTGGACTGGCTGACCCCGTTCACCGTGCTGACAGGCCTGGGGATGCTGGCCGGTTATGCCCTGCTGGGGTCCACCTGGCTGATCATGAAAACCGAAGGTCGTCTGCAGGAGTGGGCCTACCGGGTAAGCGCACCTCTGCTGATTGCCGTGCTGGTAGTGTTCGGCATTATCAGCGTATGGACGCCCTTTGTTGACGACATGGTGCGGGAGCGCTGGTTCTCCAATCTGAGTGTTATCTGGATTCTGCCGGCCCTGACCCTGCTGTGTGCCTTCCAGATCTGGCGTTCGGTACGCAACCGGTTTGAAGGCATGCCGTTCGTGGCCACCATGGGTCTGTTCATCACCACCTACCTCGGGCTTGTGGTGAGCAAGTGGCCGTATGTGGTTCCGCCCAACTACACCCTGTGGGATGCGGCTTCGGCCTATGAGTCCCAGTTGTTCCTGCTGCTCGGCCTGCTGTTCGTGATTCCTATCGTGCTGGCCTATACCGCCTGGACCTACTGGGTATTCCGCGGCAAGGTTCGTGCGGGCGAGGGGTACCACTAAGTGGCAGATCCGGCCCGGTCAAAGGTCAGTAGCTGGCTATCGGGCCTGGCCCGCAATAGCCAGCGCTGGATTACCGCGACTGTTCTGGCCGGTGTTCTTGCCGGGCTGGCCACCATCGTACAAATGGTGTTGCTGGCCTGGCTGATTCACCAGGGCGTGATCGAAAAAACGCCGGTTTCCGAACTCACGCCTGTATTTCTGGCCCTGCTTGCGGTTCTGGTGATTCGGGCCGCAGGCCAGGGCCTGCAAACCCGCTTCGCAGCCCGCTGCAGCGAACAGGTGCGGCGCGATGCCCGCCGGCAACTGCATCATCACTGGAAAGCCACCGGCCCGGTGAACCTGGCGGATACGTCTGCTGCGTCCCTGGCCCGGGAGTGGCTGGATCACGTGGAGGCGCTTCACGGCTATTTCGCGCGTTTTCTGCCGCAGATGACCCTGTCTGTGGTGATTCCCCTGGCCATCCTGGTTCTGGTGTTCTGGCTGGACTGGCTGGCTGGCATTTTCCTGGTGCTTTCTGCCCCGCTGATTCCGCTGTTCATGGCGCTGGTGGGCATGGGCGCAGAAAAGCTGAACCAGCAGCATTTCGAAACGGTCAGCCGGTTGTCCGGCCAATTTCTGGATAAGGTTCGAGGGCTGACCACGCTTCAGCTGTTCGGGCAAACCGAAGCGGCGAGCAGCACGCTGGAAGCCCGTTCTGACCAGTACCGCAAGATCACCATGAAAACCCTGAAAGTGGCATTTTTGTCATCAGCGGTACTCGAATTTTTCGCCTCTGTGGCGATTGCGGTATTGGCGATCTATATCGGCTTCGGATTGCTGGGTTATATCGAATTTGGCCCCAGCGACGAACTCACGCTGTTCAGCGGATTACTTATCCTGCTGCTGGCCCCGGAGTTCTTTCAGCCCTTGCGCACGCTATCCCAGCACTATCACGACCGGGCAGCCGCCCTGGGGGCCGGTGCCGAGATTCTGGCCCGGCTGGAACAGTCTGTCGACAACGCAGAGCCGATCCGGCCAGACAACAGCATTAGCAATCAAGGCATTCAGATCTCCGGGGTCACGCTCCGTTACGGCGAGGGCCCGGTCATCTTCGATAACCTGGATATCCGCATCAAGGCCGGTCAGGTGATCGCCCTTACCGGCCCCTCTGGTGGAGGCAAATCGACCCTTTTGCATCTGCTGGCTGGCTTTATTCAGCCAGAGGCAGGGGCTGTGTCAGTATTCGGCAAGGCTCCCGGCAATCAGCCGTTCGGATGGCTTGGCCAGCGGGGCTTCTGGATTCAGGGCACCTGGGCCGAAAACCTTCGGCTAACCACCCCCGATGCGACGGATATTGCCATCGACTATGCATTACGACAGGTGGGCCTGGGTGAGTTGGTGGACAGCCGGGCTGACGGCATTCACAGCCGCATTGCCGAGGATGGTCTGGGGCTGTCCGGTGGTCAGGCCCGCCGTTTAAGCCTGGCCCGTATCTTCCTGGCGGACTATACCCTGATTCTACTGGATGAACCGACGGCCGGGCTGGATGCCACCAGCGAGCTGTTCATTCTGCAGGCCCTGCATAGACTCAGCGAATCCGGAAAAACACTGGTGTTCTCCACCCATCATCAGGCGCTGCTGACATTGGCAGACCGCGTATTGATCGTAAATGACGGCGAGGTGCGCGATGCCTGAACTGAAGCCCTGGCTGGCGCTGATTTTCCGTCGCAAAGGTCGCCTTACGGTTGGTGCCGGGTTGCTACTGGGCACCCTGCTTTCCGGTATCGGTCTGCTAGCTTTGTCTGGCTGGTTTCTGACCGAAACCGCGCTGGTTGGCCTGTTGCTGGCCGCGGGGATACAGGCCTACATCAATCTTTATGTGCCGGGCGGTGGTATCCGTTTTTTTGCGGTGTCCCGAACGGTGTTCCGGTATCTGGAACGCGTGTACAACCACAACACGGTACTGCAGCTACTCACCGATATTCGGGTGGCCCTGTTTGACCGATTGGCGGCCCGGCCACGAACAGAGCGCAGTTACCGTTCCGGCGCGCAGTGGCTTTCCCGGCTCACAGCCGATGTCGATGCGCTGGACACGCTTTATCTCAGACTGATTGCCCCCGCCGCCCTGGCAGCCGTGGTTACCTTACTGCTTGCCGCAATGGCGTGGTTGCTGTTTGATGGTGTTGTGGCGGTGATTCTGCTGGTGATTCTGTCACTTTCGTTCCTCCTGTCCACCTGGCTGGTGTATCTGCGCACCTGCACAGCCTCCGGGCAGTTGAGCGATCAGCAGGAGAGCCTGCGGGGCGAACTGGTTGAGCATCTTGAAGGCTTTGCGGAACTTACCGCCGCTGGCCGGACGGGTAAGCACACGGCCCGGCTGATGCGTCGAAGCGTAGAACTTTCCAGGGATCAGGCCCGGATCGACAGCCGAACCGGCTGGCATCAGGCTGGCTCTCATCTGCTGATCAATGTCGCGGCGGTGTCAGCCTTGTGGCTGGGTTTTCACCTGTTTCAGGAAGGTGCTCTGAGCGGTCCGGTACTGGTACTTCTGCCCATTGCCCTGCTGGGCCTGGCCGAAGTCTACGCCATGCTGCCGGATGCCTTTGGCAAGCTGGGGGCGACTCGCTCTGCCGCGCAGCGCCTGAACTCCGACCATGGTCTGGAAACGGCCGCGGCATCAACCGCTAACCCTGCTGGCGAACTGCCGGAGGGCTTCTCTCTTCAGGCCAGCGATATCACCGTGGGTTACCCGGGGTACTCGCCCTTACTCAGTCACTTCACGCTGACGCTTCGCCCGGGCGACACCGTGGGTATCGTTGGCGTCTCCGGCAGTGGCAAATCCACCCTGGCAGATACCCTGGCCGGGCTGGCAGAACCATGCCGAGGGCAACGTCATTCCCTGCCCTGCGCCTACCTCACGCAAGCGACCGTGGTGTTTGAAGACACCGTGAAAGCGAACCTTCAGTTGGCGAACCCCGACGCCGGGGACGGTGATATGTGGCGGGTACTGGAGATAGTCGAACTGGCGGAACGGTTCGCCCAGGACGCTGAAGGATTGGGTACCTGGCTGGGCAGCGCCGGCAACCGTTTATCTGGCGGGGAGGCCCGGCGCCTGGTGCTGGCCAGGGTGTTACTGAGTCAGGCACCCGTAGTGATTCTGGATGAGCCTTTCACCGGTGTGGACGAGGCAACCCGAACACGGATTTCGCCCCAGATCAGCCGTTGGCTACAGGGGCGGACCGTGGTTTGTCTCGGGCACGGGCCGGAAGCCCTGCTGGCCTCCGACCGTATTCTGCACCTGGGTTGATCAGCGGGTTTCGACCACTTCAAAGGTCAGACCGGCATTGGCCTGCAGGCGCTCGAGCAATTTGCCATCGAGGGCCGAGGCCGGTGTCCAGAAGCCACCTTTGACGTCATCTTTCACGTCAAAGGCCAGGCACAGACCAGCTTCACCAAGCATTTTCGATGTCGAGCCGTAACCCGGGTCACGATCGCCCGTCACCTTGGTGATCATGGTCTTGCCATCGGTGGTTTTGCCCACGAAACGCAGGTCGTAAAAACCTTTCTCCTGATCTTCCGGGCTCGGGCCCTCCCCAGGCTTGGGTACCAGCTTTTCTACCACCCAACGTGTTGGCTTGATGGCGGACGCGGTGAAGAACGCACCCAGCGCACCCACCATACCGTAAGCGGTCAGGCGGCCTTTGGTGCCCTTGCCCGTCATGATGGCTTCGTCGTAGGTGAACTCTTTGCCGTAGCGGGCACCCTGCAACGCATTGGAGCGGTGCACCACACGGGTGTTGATGGCCCCCATCACAAACGGGGCCAGCCAGGCGTTGAAGTTCTTGTCAAACTCAGCAGATTTCAGGCTGGGCTGGCGTTTCTCGGAGCGATGCTCCGGCGGGCAGATGGAGAACGGATTGGCCAGTTCCTTGCGCAACTTGGGGTCGGCTGCGGCTTCCTTGGCCACGTTGATCATGGAAGCCACCGTGCCGCCAGAAAGGCCACCCTTGGCGACTTTCACTCTCATGCGCACGTCCTGGCAGGGCTTGCCGAAAGTTTGCTCCGCTTGCTGCTGCAGGAACCACACGCCCATGTCTGAGGGAATCGAGTCAAAGCCGCAGCAATGCACAATCCGTGCGCCGCTTTCTTTGGCCTTGGCCTCGTAACGCTCGATCATCCGTCGGATCCACTGCACTTCACCGGTCAGGTCGCAGTAGTCCGTGCCTGTCTCGGCGCAGACTTTAACCAGGGTTTCGCCATAAAGGGCGTAAGGGCCCACGGTGGAGATGACCACCCTGGTCTGGCCGCACAGGTCACGCAACGCAGGTTCGTCCGCGGCGTCCGCCAGAATCACCGGGAGCGATGCAGCGGCCCCGCCCAGGTCCGATTTGAGTTGGTTCAGCTTGCCTTCAGAACGGCCGGCAATGGCCCATTTAATGTCTTTGTCTGCACCGTAGTTCTCCAGAAGGTAGCGAGCCAGAATCTGGCCGACAAAACTGGTGGCACCGAACACGACAAGGTCATAGTTCTCAGCTGTGGTGTCTGTCATGGTCTGTCCTTGTTCAAACGAATGTATGAATGGATGGTAACAGGTTTGTTCTGTGGTGCTACTTTCCCGTGAACTCGTTAACCGGCGTCGGGCCGGCCAATCGTTTGTCCTGCGGACTGCGGCACACTCTGCCCAATCATTGAAGGAGGAGAGCCCCTTTGAGCGCCTTTCTGATTATTATCAGCCTGTTTCTCCTGGCTTGCAGCGCACTGTTGCTATGGCAAGTGATTGAGCAGCGAAAAATGATTACGCAAATGCTGAAAAGCGAGGATATCAGCGACACCCATCAGGATCCCGAACTGGTGCTTACGTTACGGGTACGGGACCCGATTGCCCTGGCTAAACGCGAATCCCGCACCGGCCGGGTGCTGGCCGACCGCTTGCCGGTGATGACCCGAAAAATGGTCTATCAGGAAGTGATGAAAGAGCTGGAGCGGGAGCTGGACGAGCGGGACATTGAGGTAGATATGCACATTGAGTATCGCTAGTTAAAGAGCGACAGGAGGCTTGCCATGCTGTTACTGATCGTTAGCCTGATGTGCCTGGCCGGCAGCGCAGTGCTGTTGTTTGCTGCGTTCCGGCTTGCCAATGGCAACCGGCGCAATCTGAGAATCCTGAATGCGCATCGAATTGGTGCCCTGAGTACTATCCAGAAAAGCCGGATGGACCTGATGGAAGTTCGCAACCGCGCCCGGCTGCTGGAAGAAACGGTGTCCGGCGGTGCGACGGCGGTCGAGAAAGTCCACAAAGCCATCGCCAACACTACGTTTGGCCTGATCGACCTGTTTTCCCGGGATGATGAGTTCCGGGACAGCGCCCGACGGATGCAACAGTCCCACCATCAGAAAAGCGAGCAGGTGTACAAGGCGGTGAGAACCACCAACCGGGCCCTGCATATCCTCGCGGATACCCTGATTATCGGCAAAGCCGAAAAACGCATTGTCTCAAAAACAAAGAAGGCGCCCTGAGGCGCCTTCTTTTATTGAAACTTCAGAAAGTTACAGTACTTTCTTCAGTTCCTCTTCCAGCTGCGGAACTGCTTCAAACAGATCTGCTACCAGGCCGTAATCAGCAACCTGGAAGATCGGCGCTTCTTCGTCCTTGTTGATCGCAACGATCACCTTGGAGTCAGACATACCTGCGAGGTGCTGGATGGCACCGGAGATACCCACCGCTACGTAAAGCTGCGGAGCAACGATCTTACCGGTCTGACCAACCTGCATGTCGTTCGGTACGAAGCCGGCGTCAACTGCGGCACGGGATGCACCAACAGCGGCACCCATCAGATCAGCAACCTGCTCCAGCATCTTGAAGTTGTCGCCGTTCTGCATGCCACGGCCACCGGAAATAACGATACTGGCAGAAGCCAGGTCCGGACGGTCAGACTTGGCCTTCTCTTCACCCACGAAGGATGACAGACCCGCATCTTTAACAACGTCCAGCTGCTCTACAGACGCGGAGCCACCTTCAGCGGCAACCGGATCGAATGCGGTCGGGCGAACGGTGATCACCTTGATGCTGTCGTTTGCCTTAACGGTAGCAATGGCGTTACCCGCGTAGATCGGACGCACGAAGGTGTCTTCGGATTCAACGCGGATAATGTCAGAAACCTGGGCAACGTCCAGCAGCGCAGCAACACGCGGCATGAAGTCTTTACCGGTGGTGCCGGCAGAGGTCAGGATGTGGCTGTAACCCTTGCCTACTTCAGCAACCAGCTCAGACAGGTTTTCCGCCAGGAAGTGACCATAAGCGGCATTGTCGGCAACCAGTACCTTGTTCACGCCTTCTGCCTTGGCAGCGGCTTCAGCGACGGCGCCTACGTTCTCACCGGCAACCAGCACGTCGATGTCGCCACCGATGGCCTTGGCAGCCGCTACAACGTTCAGAGTAGCCTGTTTCAGGCTGCTGTTGTCGTGTTCAGCAATTACCAGGATGCTCATTTAGATCACCTTCGCTTCGTTCTTCAGT
>JAJUKC010000056.1 GCA_029264995.1 Marinobacter sp.
AAATCACCAGTTGGCCCGGGTTTACGATACCCATGTTCATGCCGGCCTTGATGGCGTGGTACAGGAACACCGAGTGGATGGCTTCACGCACGGCATCGTTGCCGCGGAACGAGAAGGACACGTTGCTCACGCCGCCGGAAATGGATGCGTGGGGCAGGTTCTCTTTAATCCAGCGGGTGGCGTTGATGAAGTCCACCGCGTAGTTGTTGTGCTCTTCAATGCCGGTGGCAATGGCAAAGATGTTGGGGTCAAAGATAATGTCGGCCGGGTTGAAGCCGATGCCGGTCAGCACATCGTAGGAGCGCTTGCAGATTTCGGTTTTGCGTTCGAAGGTATCGGCCTGACCATCTTCGTCAAAGGCCATCACCACCACCGCAGCGCCGTAGCGCATGCAGTCCCTGGCACGTTTGATGAACTCCTCTTCGCCTTCTTTCAGGCTGATGGAGTTCACCACGGCCTTGCCCTGAATACAGCGCAGACCTGCTTCGATCACGTCCCACTTGGACGAGTCGATCATGATGGGTACGCGGGAAATGTCCGGTTCAGAGGCCACCAGGTTCAGGAACCTCACCATCACCTCCCTGGAATCCAGCATGCCCTCGTCCATGTTGATATCGATGATCTGCGCACCGTTCTCAACCTGGTCCCGGGCAACGCTCAGGGCTTCTTCATATTGCTCTTCCTTGATCAGGCGCAGGAAACGCTTGGAACCGGTTACGTTGGTGCGCTCACCGACGTTGATGAACAGGGTGTTTTCGTCACCGGTGAACGGTTCCAGGCCCGAAAGTCTGAGTGCTTTCGGGCGTTCAGGAATTTGTCTGGGCGGATACTTGGCCACCGCCCTGGCGATGGCTTCAATATGATCCGGGCGGGAGCCGCAACAGCCGCCGATGATGTTGAGAAAGCCGTCTTTGGCAAAGCCTTCAATGATCTCGGCCATTTCCTCCGGGGTCTGGTCGTATTCGCCAAACTCGTTGGGCAGCCCGGCGTTGGGGTGGGCTGATACGTAGGTTTCGGCCTTGTTCGACAGTTCTTCCACATAAGGCCGCAGCGCGTCCGCGCCAAGAGCACAGTTCAGACCCACGGAAATCGGTTTTGCGTGGGCAACCGAGTTGTAGAAAGCTTCGGTGGTTTGCCCGGACAGGGTTCGGCCAGAGGCATCGGTGATGGTGCCGGAAATCATGATCGGCAGCTCAATACCACTGTCGATAAAGAACTGCTGGGTCGCGTAGATTGCCGCCTTGGCGTTCAGAGTGTCGAAAATGGTTTCAATCAGAATAAGGTCTGAGCCGCCCTCGACCAGGCCGGAGACCGCCTCGTAGTAATTGTCGACCAGAGTCTGGAAATCCACGTTCCGGTAACCGGGATTGTTCACATCCGGTGAAATTGAGGCGGTGCGGGAGGTGGGGCCCACGGCACCGGCCACAAACCGCGGCTTGTCGGGATTCCTGGCCGTAAACTCGTCGGCGATTTCCCGTGCCAGCTTCGCCGCAGCCACGTTCAGTTCCCTGGCCAGCTCTTCCAGACCGTAGTCGGCCTGTGACAGCTTGGTGGAGTTGAAGGTGTTGGTCTCGATAATGTCGGCGCCCGCATCCAGGTATTCTGCATGGATGTTGCGGAGCAGGGCAGGCTGGGTAAGGTTCAGCAGGTCGTTGTTGCCCTGAACTTCCCGTTCGTAATCTTTGAACCGATCGCCCCGGAATGCGGCTTCATCCAGCTTCTGGTTCTGGATCATGGTGCCCATGCCACCATCAAGAATGACAATACGTTCCTTGAGGGCTTGGTGCAGCTGTTCCAGGCGTGTATTACGATCGGTCATAGAAAACTCTTCCGGGTGTCGTTATTAACGTCGTGTTTTACGTTTTGGCGCGGGATCATAGCAAAAATGCCGAACGGCGTCTTAGTACGGATGATCATTATCAAGTTCCGTTTTGCCTGTCGGTCGTTGGGATAAGGGAAATTGATTACCCCTTTAATGCCCGACTATTTTACTTGGTCTTTTATGTTCCCGCGATCTCTCATAAAATGGCAGTCACACTTGATAACAGGTAGGAAGCATGGCTCTGGTAACTGTGACTGATTCCGCAAGGGATTATCTTGCGCAACTGATTGAAAAGCAGGACGTTGAAGGCATGGGCGTACGCATTTTCGTGACCCAGCCTGGCACCCGCAACGCAGAAACCTGTCTGGCGTACTGTCCGCCCAATGAAGTTGTGCCAACCGATGAACAGGTCGACCTGGAGAAGTTCACCTTGTACCTGGACCATAATTCGGTGCCTTTTCTGGAAGATGCCTATGTCGACTACTCCAAGGATCAGATGGGTGGGCAGCTGACCATCAAGGCACCCAACGCCAAGGTGCCGCAGGTGGCTGACGATGCACCGCTGCCGGACCGTGTGAACTACGTGCTGGCTTCTGAAATCAATCCGAATCTGGCAGCCCATGGCGGCGATGTGTCGCTGGTTGAGATTGTCGACGAATCGGTTGCGGTGTTGCGCTTTGGTGGTGGGTGCCAGGGGTGTTCCGCCGTCAGCCTGACACTGAAGCAGGGCGTTGAGAAAACCTTGAAGGAACGCGTGCCTGAAATTTCCGCAGTACGGGATGTGACCGACCACTCAAACACTGAAAACGCTTACTATCAATAAGTTGCGCCCTCCCTCCGGCAGCCGCCCCATTGCTGGCGGCTGCCAGAAACACCTGCCTTGCCTGGCTAAACGGCCAATGGCCTGTTAAGCGCAATACTTCATTATCGGTCACATAAACAGAATCAAAGCCCGGGTATTATCCGTGCCGTGTGAGCGAACGCTTTTTTTTGATTTCGGGGTAACGCTTGACTGACCTTGCTCTTGTGTCCGTGCCTGTAATGGCTGCCGTGGTGGGATGGTTCACCAACTGGCTGGCCATTCAGATGTCCTTTCATCCTGTCCGGTTTATCGGCGTTGGGGTTATTGGCTGGCAAGGGGTGATTCCACGCAAGGCCGAGAAAATGGCCCATATCTGTATCGACCGCACCCTGCAGAAGTTTGGCGACCTGAATTCCGTATACCAGAAGCTGGAACCCAACCGGATTGTGGAACAGGTGGTGGCTCAGGTAACACCCCGTATGGATGAGTACATTGATGAGATCATGTATGAAATCCAGCCGGTACTCTGGGATAACCTGCCATTGTTTGTCCGGGCGAGGATTTACCAGTGGGCGCGGCAACAGTTGCCCAATCGTGTGGAAGAGCTGGTGGAGGATTTTGGTGACGACCTGGATGAGTTGGTCGACCTCAAGGCGCTGTTGAGCCGGGAGCTTCAGAACCACCCGGATCTGATGAATCGTATCTTCCAGCAGGCCGGCGCGGTTGAACTCAGATCCGTCATCAATCGGGGCGCGATTATCGGTGGCTTGATGGGCGCGGTGCTGGCGCCGGTTTCGGTATTTTACCCCCAGCCCTGGTTACTGCCGGTAGGCGGATTTTTTATTGGCTTTATTACGAACTGGATTGCTATAAACCTGATTTTTGCACCGGTACGCCCGCGCCGGGTATTGTTCTGGCAGTTGCAGGGCCTGTTTCTGCGGCGCCAGGATGAAATCAGTGATATCTGGGCGCGCCTGGTGGCGGAGGAATTGATCACGGTGGAGAAAGTGGCCGATGCCATGATCAACGGTCAGCATGGCGACCGAACCCGTGCCATTATCCAGAAACACCTGCGCCCCATGCTCGACAATTCCATGGTCATGAAGCTGGCGGCTCAGGTGTCTGTAGGCATGACCGGTTACACAGAGCTCAAGCGTGTGATGAATCAGAAAGCGGTGCTGGCAACCCGGGATGTATTCAGTGATCCCGCTTTCAACCGTGAGCGCGCGCCGGTCGTAGCGGGCGTGCTGGCAAGCCAGATGAAAGCCCTGCGCCCGGAAGAATTCCAGGACATACTCAGGCCGGCGTTCCGGGAGGAAGAAGTTCAGCTGATGTTCGTGGGTGGCTTGTTTGGTGCCGTGGCCGGGCTCGTTCAGTTTCTTGCCATGACCGGCTTGCCTCGGGCCATTCTGGGCTGAGTACACCAGAGAGAATAGCGTATGCCAGTTTGGGCACAGATCCTCACGCAGGTTTTACTGACAGCGGCCACCGTAACGGCCGTTCTCTTAGGTTTCTGGTTCTGGGTGGTAAAGCCATGGCTGGCTGAACGCATCCAGGAATTGATCGACACCGCCAATGAGATTGAGCCGAAGGTCACCAGTGGCGTTCAGAAGGGCGTTGCAGAATCTATCCGGCAGATACCCCAAAGCGCCTGGGACGGTGCAACCCGTGAATCCACTCGCCAGTTCCTCAAGTTTGGCTCGAACCTGTTTGAAAATGGGCTGAGCACCTTTCTGGGGGCCGCTGCCGAAGAACAGCAAGCCAATCAGGCGCGGTCAGCCGAAAAGCGCGACAAGTAACAGCGCGATATCTTCCACTGGCTCAGAGGCAATTCGTAGGACGAGGCAGTCCGGCAATCCGGCAGGCCGTTTTGGCAGGCGTCCCGGGGAACAGTGTCATCAGGTAGATGCTGTCGCCTTTTTCGTCCCCCAGCGCCTCTCTTACGGCCTTCACGAACAATCGGTTCGACGGTGGCGAAATCTCATGTTGTTTATAAAAATCCCTTAGAAAATATATGATTTCCCAGTGTTTTTCAGTTAACTCAATGCCGTTTTCCTGAGCGATTTCCTGGGCTACCTCATTGGTCCAGGTGGCCGCGTCCTCCAGAAAACCCTCGTTGTTTCTTACAGGCGGATTCGAAGCACTCATGGTTTACCAGTTGATGATTCGTGAGTGATTGGCGGTCAGTTGCACAAAACCGGCGTAGTTGACCAGTTGATCTGCGGGCACGCGATTAGCCACGGCGCGCGCATTTGCGTCTGCTTCCAAACCATAAAAAGCCCCTGGCAACTGCTTTTCGCGATCGAGCAGTGCCAACACGGCATCCTCAATCAGTAGTAGCGTGTCACCCTGTTGAACAGACGCCAGACAATGCCGGAACCTGGCGTGTTCCGGAGCCTTGTTGATGATGTGCAGGGTTGCGGTCGTGTTTTCAGGCATGGCAGGGTCCTATCCGGCAAAAACAACGCGGGAAAACTGGCTCAGAGTTTCGGAAATCGACTCCGATGGTGTGGTTCCTGACAGCAAATCGTCGATCTCCAGTCCATATTGCGTGCAGGCCCGGGCATCCACCAGTATCTGTTCAACGCCGAACAGGGTGGCGGCAGAGAGATTCTTCTCCACAGATTTCTGGCCGACGGCGTCAGCGGCCTGGCCTTTGCACAGCCAGTTGACGCCAGCCCCCAGGAACAGCATCGCGGCGGGCTGGTCGAAGGCCGCCAGGGAGAAGGTCATGTCCAGTGCTTCTCGTCCTGCCCAGGAGCCATAGGGTGGCTGATCGATCACAATCAGGGTGGTCATGGTCAGTGTGCCCCGTGAAAATAAAGAACCCGGTCGGACTTCAGGTTACCCTCTACCCACTCTCCAAGACCGGCAATTTCGAAGGGTGCCCTGAGATTGCTGGCGGTCAGCTCGTAACGGGCCTGCTCGGTCTCATCGACAATGCCACGGCGCAGTGCCGAAGCAATGCAGGCGACCGCTGTGATGTTGTTCCCGGAAAGAAACTCAGACCACAGTCGCGGCCAGTGTTGCTCATCGGAGGGAGGTGCGCTCAGGGCCGACGCCAGGTGTACGCCATCACCATACAGGAACACCCGGTCGATACGGTGGCCCGCTTTCAATAGGGCCTGAGCGAATGACAGGGCAGTCTGGGGAGCCTGTGTTGCCCAGGGGGCACCGGTAATCACGAGTGTGTAACTGAGTGGCTGAGGCATGGAACTGGATGCTGACTGATGGAAACCCTGCAAGTGTACCTAAAGCAAAAACCCCGGCATAGGCCGGGGTTTTCTCAATGCATTGGACTGAGTGTACTGATCAGTCTTCGCCGCTGAACGCAGACAGCAGGTGCAGCAGAGCCACAAACAGGTTGTAAATGTTCAGGTACAGGCCTGTGGTCGCAATGATGTAGTTCTGTTCGCCACCATTTACGATGCGGCTGGTGTCGTACAGGATAAAGCCTGACATCAGGAACACGATGGCAGCACTGATCGCCAGGCTGAACGCTGTAATCTCAACGCCAAACATGGCCGCGACAATAGAGCCCAGAGCAGCAACCAGCACAACAACCAGGCCCGCCACGAGAATGCCTCTCATGAAGCTGAAGTCTTTTTTAGTGGTAAGGACATAGCCTGACAGGGCAAAGAAGACCAGCGCGGTTCCTCCGAGAGCCTGCATCACAATCTGGCCACCGTTAGCCAATTGCAGGTAGTGGCTCAGTGTGGGCCCGAGTGATAGCCCCAGAAGGCCGGTAAACCCGAAGACGACGCCGATACCGGCACTGCTGTTGGCGGTACGTGGCAGGACGAACCAAACAAGCGCCAGGGCGCCCAGACTGCATACGAGGCTCGCGCCGCGACCAAGCCCGACGGACATGGATACAGCTGCCATGACCGCGCTGAAAAGCAGCGTCATGGCCAGCAGTGTGTAGGTGTTGCGCAAAACCTTGACCGCTTCCGGCCTGATGGCGTCCGTGGCGGAGCCACGAGCGATCATGCCGCCGCTCTGGTTCTGCGAATAATTGTACTGTCTGTTCTCCATTGTCATCTCCGTTTAATGCGACTGGATACTGTAGACCATGATAGTGTCGAAACCACAACTTTCAATCATTTACGACAGTAAATGAGGGAATGGATTCCATTAAAGCGCGGTAACCTTGTATAAGCTCTGACCAGAAGCCACGGAATTTGCTTTGTTTTTCTTGCAGGGCGTTGACAGAGGGGGCAAATCCGGTATCATTCCTCCCGCTGTCGACAAGGCAGCAAGCCGAAGCGTTTCCCGATGCTTCGACAAGACGGTGGGCTGGCAGAGTGGCTGAATGCAGCGGTCTTGAAAACCGCCGACGGTTAATAGCCGTCCCGGGGTTCGAATCCCTGGCCCACCGCCATTTTTCTTCTTGTTTTTCCTCTCGATACCCCAGTATCTTAGTTACACTGATCCTCCAGCTTGATTTCAGATATCACTCTCCATATCCGGGAGAATTCGTCCATGGCTGAAGAACCGGAAAATCAGGAACAGTCAGATCGCAAAAACCGCCGATTTGCCGTCTCAGCCAACAGAGGCAGGGCCAGCCATCGCGTGCGTTATGTCGAGACGGGTGGGGCGGCCGTAGATACGGAAGAATGCACTTTTTGCCAGGCCGTTCCCGATCTTGAGCATGCCGGGGGAATCAAAGCCACTCAAGTGCCTGGCCATTCTGACACCAGCGAGTGTTCTGGTAGTGAAGCTCAAAAAGCCGACGCTGATTCTGCGCCGTAGCCAGATCGCATAATTCAAACCGGACACGGCCACCGGGTAGTTGCTGGGCCAGGCGGCTGCAATCCAGGATCGGTACCACGCCAGGCTTCGGGTAGCCACCAATCGTCTGGCCATCGTTCAGCAGCACGATAGGCTGACCATCACCGGGAATCTGAACGGATCCGTGCGCAATACCTTCGGATATGATGCCGGGAGGAGGGCAGTCCAGGGCCGGGCCCTGAAGCCGGAAACCCATACGGTCGGATTGATCGCTAACGGTGTAGTTGCTTGTCGTCAGCCGCAGGATATCCGTACGTTGAAACTGTGAGTATTGATAGCCCGGTATCAGGCCGATAACCACCTCTGAACTAAAATCAGGGCGCTGGTGTGCGGGCACTTCCCGGCTCGGAACTTTTCGTTGCGGTTCCCGTGGTACCAGTTTATCTACTGTCTTTAACGGGCCCCGGCCCTCGAGCTTTTCCCGAACAACCACCGTGCGACTGCCGAACTGCTCCGGCGAATCCAGTCCTCCCGCCACGGCCAGGTAGATAAGTCGGTTGTGAACCGAGTGGCTGATGGTCAGCTCGTCGCCGTCGTCGAGGTTCAAGGTTCGCCACAGTTCAACGGGTTCGCCGTTCACGGTCACGCTGGTTCTGGCGCCGGTGATGGCAATCTGGAGCGAGCCCTGGGCAATGGCGCGGAATCCCCCCAGCATGATTTCCAGGCAGGCAGCATGGCGAGGGTTGTCCAGCAGCTTGTTGGCCCAGGTAAAGCTGATCAAATCAAGGGCGCCGCCTGCGGCCAGCCCGTGGTGGCGATAACCTCGGCGACCACTGTCCTGCACGGTACTTTGCACCCCGGGATGAATGACCTCCAGCCAGCTCATGGCATGAGCTCTCCACCGGCGGCCAGAAACGCCTCCCGGCTGATGGGGGTAATGCGCACCCGATCGCCCACCTTGAGGAGCGACAGGTTGGTTGAATCAAAAAGGCGTGTCGGGCAGCGGCCAATCAACTGCCAGCCGCCCGGAGAAACCTGCGGGTAAACTGCTGTCTGCCGATTGGCAATGCCAACGCTTCCGGCGGGTACCTGTTTGCGCGGGGTGGTTTTCCGGGGCGCGGCGATGCTGGGGTCAACCTGTCCCATAAAGGCAAAGCCGGGGGCAAATCCAAGCGCATGCACCCGGTATTCAACCGAGCTGTGTCGACGAATCACTTCCTCGCAATCCAGGCCGCTCTCCGTGGCCAGCCATTGCAGGTCAGGCCCGGTCTCGGCACTGTAATACACCGGCAGTTCCACCAGGCGGCTTTTCAATTCCGCCGTGTGCCCCTGTGTGCTCAGCCTGTGAACGATGGGCCTGAGTTTGTCCGTTACCTGTCGGAAATCGACGAGTACCGGGTCGTAGACCACCATCAATGTCGTGTATGAGGGCACCATATCCACCAGCCAGTGAAAACCGGCACGACGGATGCTGTCGACGAGGCTGGCAATGCGAGCGGGCAGGGTATCGTCAATGGCCGGGGCCAGGGTAATCAGGATGGTGTCTTCTGAAACCGGTTCAATCATTGGCCGGATTTGCCGAGCGCCTTGCGGATGGCTTTGATCGCCTCCAGTGCGGCATCATTGTCGCCATGCACGCACAGGCTGTCTGCGGGAAGCTCAAGCCAGTGGCCGGTGGTACTGAACACACCACCTTTGTCAGCAAACGACTTTGCCTGGCGAACGATGATGTCCGGATTCTCGTGCACGGCTCCGGCCTGGCGCCGGGAAACCAGCTGGCCTTCGTCATCGTAGGCACGGTCAGCAAAGGCTTCCAGCAGCAGGGGAAGGCCAGCATCGGCCGCCATCTGCTGATGTTCGCGGTAATTGCTGGTGACCGGAATCATTAGTGCCAGATCGGTCCGGAAGGTGCGTACGGCCTCCATCACGGCACGAAGCAGGTTGTTGTCCCGCATCATGTCGTTATTCAGGGCGCCATGGGGTTTGACGTAGCTTAGCGTCAGGCCTTCACTGCGGCACATGCCTTCGAGCGCCCCGAGCTGATAAAGCATCAGGGCTTCGATCTCTTCCGGCGTGTGGTGAATCGAGCGCCGGCCGAAGCCGGGCAGGTCGTGATAGGACGGGTGAGCGCCAATAGCCACGTGGTGAGCGGCTGCCAGTGCCAGTGTTTTGCGAATTACCATAGGGTCTGCGGCATGAAAGCCACAGGCCACGTTGGCCATGTCGATCAGGGGCATGACCAGATCATCCTGGCCCATTTGCCAGGCGCCGTAGCTTTCCCCCAGATCGCAATTCAGTTTCATGGCGCTGTCCTGTCTTTCCTCAGATGTCGCTGCGGCCAGGGAAGGTGGCCTGTTTGCGCTCTTCCGCCAGTGTGGCCCGCTGTTCAAGGGATTCCGGCGTGTTCTCGGGAATATCCCATCCCTGAAGGTTGTCCTCCACCAGTTGCACCAGGGCATCGATGTGCCCCGGAGTGGCGTTCAGGCAGGGAATGTAGCTAAAGCCTTCGCCGCCGGACTCCATAAAGTATTCGCGGTTTTCCTCGTTAATCTCCTCGATGGTTTCCAGGCAATCGGCGGAGAAACCAGGGCAGAATACATCAATGGATTTTACCCCTTTTCCGGGCAAGGCTTTAAGGGTTTCATCGGTGTAGGGTTGCAGCCATTCCTCCCGCCCGAACCGGGACTGGAAAGTGGTCATGTACTGGTCTTTACCGAGGCCAAGACGCTCCGCCAGCAGCCGTGATGTCTTATGGCATTCACAGTGGTACGGGTCGCCCTTCAGCAGGTATTTCAGCGGCACGCCGTGGTAGGAGAGAATCAGTTTTTCCTTGCGGCCATGCTCAGCCCAGTGAGATTCAATATGGCGCGCCATGGCTTCGATGTACGGCGGAAAATCATGGTAATGGGAAATAAACCGGAAATCGGGCAGCCAGCGCCGCCGGGTAAAGTCTTTTGAAATGGCATCAAACGTTGAGGCCGTGGTTGAGGCCGAATACTGGGGATACAGCGGAAGTACCAGCAGCTTGCGCACGCCCTGTTGTTGCATCTCCTCCAGCACCCTGGGAATAGAAGGGTTGCCGTAACGCATGGCAAAACCCACTACCACATTGGTACCGAAGCGCTGTTTCATGGCCTCACGGATACCCTCAGCCTGTTTTGCTGTGTGAATCAGCAGAGGGGAGCCGTCCTTTTCCCACACGCCGGCATAGGCTTCCGCACTTTTCCGGGGGCGGATGCGGAGGATGACCCCGTGCAGAATCAGCCACCACAGGGGGCGCGGTACCTCGACAACCCGCGGATCCCAGAGGAATTCCGCAAGGTATTTCCTGAGGGCAGGAGTGGTAGGGGCGTCGGGGGTTCCAAGATTGGTGATCAGCACACCGAGCCGATCCGGCTCATTGTGGCGGTAGTTATCGATCCCGTTGTAAGGCATTGAGACGTTCCGTGAGGTGAAAATTAACGCTTGCCGGCCTGCTGCATCAGGCGGGGAATAAGCCCGGTAATGTCGTAACCTGCATTCCGTGCCCGGGACAGGATTTCCTCAGGCTGGTGGTCGCGGGCGCTACTCAGGGCCCATAGTACCGTACAGCGGGTGCCGGAACGACAGAAGGCTAGTACGGGTTTCTCGGCATCACGGATCATGGGCGCGAAACGTTCGACGTCCTGGTCGGTAATATTGCCAGACTCAACCGGCATGTAGACCCAATCAAGGCCCTGCTCTTTTGCTGCGGCCTCAATGTCGGCCATGGCCGGTTGGCCGGATTCTTCCTGGTCGGGCCGATTGGCAACCAGGGTCCGAAACCCCAGCCGGGCAATTTCGGCGACGTCCTCGATAGCGATTTGTGGCGCTACGGAAATGCTGTCATCAATTTTTCTGATATCCACGCGTGTCTCCCAACGACGGTCGTTTAATCCGCTCGATCACTTCGAATGCCATCATACCGGCCACCATGGACGCAACAAAGACCACGGCCTTGATTTCTCCGGCACCAAGCGCCACCAGGGCGGGCCCGGGACAAAAACCGGCGATGCCCCAGCCGATTCCGAACATCATGCTGCCAATAACAAGTCTGGGCTCAATACGATTGTTGGCGGGCATTTTCATCGTGAATCCAAGGAATGAAAGAGTGCGCCTGCGCGCGACAGCGAAAGCGACCAGTCCAACGATGATTGCGCCTCCCATCACGAAGGCCAGTGAAGGGTCCCAAAGCCCGGCGATATCGAGAAAACCGAGTACTTTTTCCGGATTGGCCATACCCGACACCATGAGGCCCAACCCGAAAATCAGTCCTGCCAGAAGTGAGGTGAAAGAGTATTTCATTGTTCAGGCTCCCATCAGGTGGCGAATGACAAATACGGTTATTAATCCTGTTGCCATAAAACTCAGGGTTGCGACCAGTGAGCGAGGCGACAGACGAGACAATCCACAGACACCATGGCCACTGGTGCAGCCTGAGCCGTAGCGAGTACCTATCCCCACCAGCAATCCGGCGAGGATCAGAGCCGGGTAACCTGCGTCAATCTGAATGGGTGGAAGCTCGGAAAACAGCAGCCACAGGCTTGGTGTGCCTACGAGCCCGGCGAGAAAAGCCACGCGCCAGAGTATATCGCGGCGTGCCGGAACCAACAGGCCACCCAGTATTCCACTGATACCTGCAATGCGGCCGTTCAGGAGCAGGAAACTCGCAGCAGCCAGGCCGATCAGCAGGCCGCCGGTCAGTGCGGCGCCAGGGGTAAACTGACTCCAGGCAATATCAATCATTCATAGACTCCCGACAAATATCTGTTCTGGAATAACTATATAATGGGGCGAAATAATAACAAAAAAAGCCCGGCAGGGAATGCCGGGCAGAGGCGTGCGAGTAGTATCCATGAAAGACTTCCAGACAAACCGACATCAACAGGGATGCCGGTATTGGGAAGTATTGACCATAATTTGAACAGTTCAAGTGAGAGACGCTTTCGTTTGAAAACATTTTTTCATATTGCATCAGTGGTTATACTGCCGCCTTTCGTTATGCGGTTCTCAGGGCCGCCACTGCAATCCGGGCCCGGCTGTAATACAATGCAGCTAACGCTAATGCCCGACTTCCATGAGGTATGCATGTCTGAGCACGACGACAAAAATCCTGAAAATGATCCGCAACTGGCGGGCAAGATCAAGGATTCCGCCCGGCAAATCTGGCTGGCTGGCCTTGGCGCCTACACCAAAGCGGAAGAGGACGCCGGCAAGTTCTTTGATCGTCTGGTTCAGGAAGGCGAACAGTTGGAGAGCAAAACCCGGGGTGTGGTCGAGAAACAGATCCGCACCGTGGAAGATCGGGTAGGCGAGGTTCGCGAGCGGGCCACTGGTACCTGGGACAAGCTTGAGCACATGTTCGACCAGCGGGTTTCGGGCGCACTCCGCCGCCTGGGCATTCATCGCCGGGAAGAAATCGAGGCCATGGAGCGCCGTATTGAGGCATTGGAGAGTGAGCTGTCCAGGCTGCGCGGTCAGAACACTGCGCGCGACGAGGAAGAATAGCCGCTAGAGATAGGTCCGGCTGGTAAGCCGGACCTGTTCCTGCTCGTCCTCGTTCAGGTAGGGCAGCAACAGGTGCAACATCTGATAGACCCCGCGACCCGGGTCCACTGATTCCCTGTCATCCAGATGTGAAAGCGTGTCGAAGCTGCTCCAGTAACACACGGTCAGGGTAAGCTGCTCACACACCGAAGCCAGTTCATCCTCACCGATCGTCATGATGCCTTGCCGGCGAAAACTCTCACACAGCGTGTTGAACGCTAATTCCTTCTTCTTGAGAATCCGGCGAAAGCGAACCTGAAGCTGATCGTAGCGAGACAGGACATTGACCAGATCCTGGTACAGGAAACGGTAGCGGGCCACGGCTTCAAACAGCAGATGCAGGAAGAAGCTGAACTGGTCCATGGGCACGTCTGCTTCCTCGGGCACCGCCAGAAGATCCAGCATCTCTGCCTCATAGGCCCGGAACAGCTCCTCAACAATATCGCCTTTGCTTTTGAAGTGGTAATACAGGTTGCCAGGGCTGATCTCCAGCTCATCAGAGATCAGCAGAGTGGTGACGTTGGGCTCCCCAAGGCTGTTGAACAGCAGCAGGCTGGTGTCGAGGATCCGATCCCTGGTTTTGACTTTCTTCATCCGTAATGGCCCGGTCAATCAGAGGTCGAATGAGGCCCACACCGGGCAGTGATCGGATGGTCGCTCCATGGCCCGGATATCGTAGGACACACCAGCTGCTTTTGCCTTGGGCAGGAGGCTGTCACTGGCCATGATCAGGTCAATGCGCAGGCCTCGCCTCGGGTCACGCTCAAAGCCTTTGCTGCGATAGTCAAACCAACTGAAGGTATTGGCTTCGTCCGGGTGCAGATGGCGGAATACATCGGTAAAGCCCCGTTGTTCAACCTGCCTGAGCCATTCCCGCTCTTCCGGCAGGAAACTGCATTTGCCGGAACGCAACCAGCGTTTGGCATTGTCGGCACCAATGCCGATGTCGCGGTCGGTGGGCGATATGTTCATGTCGCCCATCACCAGAATATGGCCGGGTTTCTTGGTCAGTTCGTCCAGGTAGGCCATCAGGTCGGCGTAGAACTTTTCCTTGGCAGGAAACTTCACCGGATGATCCCGGCTCTCCCCCTGCGGGAAGTAACCGTTGATAACAGTCAGTGGCTCGCCGTTAACGGTGAAATGGCCGGTAATCAAGCGCCGCTGGGAGTCTTCGCCATCGGAGGGATAGCCCTTGATGACCTGTTCCGGCTTGGCGCGGGATAACAGGGCAACACCGTAGTGGGTTTTCTGGCCATGAAAGTGAACGTGATAACCGAGTTCGCGAATGGCTTCGACCGGGAATTCCTCGTCAGTGACCTTGGTTTCCTGAAGACCGATGACATCGGGGTTCAGCTGCTGAATCACGGCTTCAAGCTGATGCAGGCGGGTGCGGATACTGTTCACATTGAACGACACAAACATCATGGGCGCAGAATCTCCGGGAAAATTTTTCCGGAGTTTAACACACCCCAGCCCCGGTGCCGTCTGGCAGGCGCGACCGGATTACCGTGTCAGTTCACAATCCGGCAAGCGGGCAACCTGGTAGCGAATGTGGGCAATGTGGTTGGATTCGGCATCTTGCCGGATGTTGGTTAACCCCAGATAGTCGGTCAGTGCGCCGTCTGAGCTGTAACCCAGCACGGTGGGGTCGACCAGAAACCGCAATACCAGGCTGGTGGGGCGGATTTGCACGGTCACCTCTGCGTTCACCTTTACAGAAGTGGCTGGCTCCAGAACAAAACCGTAGTGTTCCCCCCCGGGTGGGCGCCAGAAACCGGAATTCCACCGACTCGCCTTGCTGGACCTGTTCCCAGTTGGCCCGGACAAAGTAGTCAAATCCTGAATCCACCACCAGGCTCTGGTCAAAGGGGACCATGAATTCGCGGGTGTCTCCCGCTGGACTCTGCCAGACGATGTTGAGGGCCTGCTCGCGGGGGTAGGTGATGGTTAGCGCTTCACCGAATCTTGGCTGGCGGAATTCAACCTGGGGCCGGAATACCGAATTATTGTAACCTGAATCAGTGACTTCGCTCGCCAATATACCCGTCAAGCCCACCTCTGCGCCAACAAGAGGCGATAACTGGGTGAGATTCTGACTTTGAGGTCAGGAAGCAAAGAGCGGGAGCAACCGATGGTTCGAGATTGGTTGATAAATAACCAGCATGCAGTGTTTAGGCAATAGCGGGCTGTCCCGGCAGCCGCACCAAACTTAGCTTTGAACGCCTGATCAAAGGTTAGGTCTGGCAGGCGATGATTGGCTGCAAAGTCTGCGTAGATCTGAACAAACTTTTCGGACGAAAGATTCTCGACCCAAGCGGCATAATCAATGGTTTGAGCAACCACGTCCCGAGGCGTTTTGTGCTTCTTCAGTTCAA
>JAJUKC010000135.1 GCA_029264995.1 Marinobacter sp.
ACATTAAATTTGTAAAGTTATGATGATCAGGGTGGTTCAATAACCCGGATTCTTTTAAAGTGGCACCGCATTAACGGATTTACATGATTTTGACATTTGCCCGGATTTCGCAAGGTGCCGCAACTGATCTCCAAACCGTCTGGCCGCTGGAAGCTCTTGTCCGCACTGTTTTTGTGCGTGGCGGGCGCGTACTGTCCGCCGGCGGCAGCCTCTGAATCGACGCTCGCCGGCAATGCCAGCCAAACCACCCGGGAAGCCCTTCTGCCCCAGAATGCCTTGCAGGCGACCCGGGAGCACTGGCTGCGCTCCAGAATGCAGTTCTCCGGACGGACCAACCGTGATGCCGATCACCGGGATGGTGCCCTGAACCTGGGGTTGAAGGGCCTGTTCTGGGCGAATCATCGGGCAGATGTTCGATACAGCGACGCCAAAACCTACCGGGTAGGTAATGAGCGCCGGGTGCTGGGGTTCAGTTATGGTCTGCCGCTGGCGGGCAATCGTCTGGATGTGGAACTCAGGAACACGGCCTATGAGGAGGTGGCCCGGGCAGATGGCGCTCGCTTTCAGAAGGAAGGCCGCACCCGAAACCTGATCGTGACAGGGCGCCGTGCGTTGTTCTCCTCCTATGGATATCAGTTTCTTGGCCGTGCCAACTACGCCTCTGTGGACCAATACTGGACGCGTCGCAGCGACGAGGTGCACCGCTCCAGCTATCAGATTTCCAGCCTGGGGCTGGAGGCCAATGGACACCACAGTCTGTACGGGGGCTTTAGTCTGAACACCGGTTTGCGGGCAGTCACAGGCATTGAAGCCGAAGTGGCTAACTCGTCGGGCTCAGGAGGCAACCAGCGCGAGGAACAATTCGGGCGCATGGTGTTCACGGCATCGCTGGATCGCGAGCTGCTTGCCTGGCACTGGGGCGTGGACGGGCAGTACCAACTGGCGTCTGAGGATATCCCCGGTTCCCAGCATCTTCGGGTGGCCGGAGCCGGTCTTACGGCAGGTTTTAACGGTCAGTCACTGAGCGTGGCAGAGGGTGGCTGGTTGCGCCTGGGCAGCAGCAGCCCGGAGTTTGGCCTTCCGTTCTTTCCCCGGGTATCGTCCAGTGTTCGTCTTTCCGTACTTCGGGGCTGGGTTCCAGATGAATCATTCCAGCAACATCAGGCTGGCCATGTCACCTCGGGCGAGGTTTCCTGGGGCGTAACCGCTCAGCAATTCAGCGCCGATGTCAGCCTTGGCCGGGTGCTGACAACCACCACGGAAGCCATTGCGATCCCTGATCACCCGGACGTTCGCCTAACCATGAGTATGCAGATCTAGCCTCTTTCGTTTCGATTCGCTTACCAACTTGTCACTTGTCGCAGCCCTCGGGCGCGGTGCTACATTGAAAGGACAAACCGCGAACCGAGGATGGAACAATGCACGCAGGGAAAGTATGGCTGGTGGTTCTGGGATTGTTCTCGTTGTTTCCCCTTCATGCTCAGGCATTCCAGTTTCAGGACGTTGTTGATAAAGCAAAGTCGAAAGCAGGCTCGGCATACGAGGCGCCTGCCCGCATTCCCGACTTCATGGCGGATCTGAGCTACGACGATTATCAGTCCATCCGGTTTGACCCGAGCAAAAGCCTTTGGCGAGAAGCATCGTCCCGGTTCGAGGTGATGCTGATTCCGGCAGGAAAGTTCTATACCCGGCCGGTCAGTATCAATGTTGTGGACAGTGAACGCGTCCATTCCCAGGCGTTTGATAAAGGCCTTTTCAATGTGGAAGACCCGGAGTTGCGGAAACGTGTTCCGGCGGATCTCGGATATGCTGGACTCAAGCTGACGTTTCCCTTTGACGGGAAGGATGTTGCCAACCAGTTTCTTGTCTTTGCTGGCGCGAGCTATTTCCGGGGGGTGAGCAAAGATACGGCATTTGGTCTCTCGGCACGGGGTATTGCCGTGGATACGGGCTTGCCGTCCGGGGAGGAGTTCCCCGACTTCACGGAATTCTGGTTGGAGCGCCCGGCCAAAAACAGCGACCACATCCGTGTCTATGCGCTGCTCGATGGGCCCAGTCTCACCGGTGCTTATCAGTTCACGGTCTACCCGGGCGAACCGACAAGGGTAGACGTGAAAGCCCGGCTGTTCTTTCGGGATGCCATTGAATTGCTGGGCCTTGCGCCGCTGACGTCCATGTTCTACTACGGTGAACACACGCCCAGACCGCTGGGGGAGTGGCGGCCCCAGGTTCACGACTCCGATGGCCTGCTTATTCACGACGATGCCACCGGAGAATGGCTGTGGCGACCTTTGATGAACCCGGAGCGGTTGGCTACGAGTTTTCATCAGGTCAAACGTGTTGGTGGCTTTGGCCTGGTCCAGCGTGACCGGGAATTTCGCCATTACGAAGACCTTGAAGCCCGCTATGAGCGGCGCCCCAGTGCCTGGGTAAGTACTGAGGAAGACTGGGGAAAAGGCAATGTGGTACTGGTTGAAATCCCCACCAATGATGAAACCAATGACAACATCGTTGCCTTCTGGAGCCCGGACGGCCAGGTGGCGGCTGGCACCACGCGGGAACTGGAATACTCCATCCGTTTTGGTGGTCCCGACGTGGCACCACATCCTGGAGCCAGGGTAGTAAACACCTTTGTTGGCGCTGGCGATCGTATTGGCGGCGGTGATCAGGCCGGCGCCTATCGAATTCTGGTCGATTTTGCCGGTGGATCGTTGGCCGAGCTTGGGCCCGATGCTCCGGTGGTCAGCAAGGTGACTGGCGGTGAGGGCGTAGAGGTTCTGGAACACTTCGTCGAACGGGTGGAGCCAGAGAACCTCTGGCGCTTGTCCATACTGGCCCGGCCGGCCCCTGATCGTATACTCCAGCTACGCGGCTTTCTGATGGCGGATGATGAGGTGGCCACGGAAACCTGGAGCTACGCCTTGCCGCCGGGCACCGGTTTGCGGGCTGAACCCTGATCAAGGGAGGTGTGTATGGATGCATTAACCTCTTACCAGTTGCTTGGCCGGCTTCTGGCGTACCTTGAAATGAGTGGTGCCGGGGCGGATAGCGGTGCCTTTGATAACGCATTGGCGTTACTGTCCAATGAGCACGAGGGTGACGATCAACGGGTTGCGTTTGAAATGCTCATATCGCGAATCCCTGATTACTATCCGGTGCCAACCGTAGACATTCCGCCTGTGGCACCGCCGGTACAGCGGGGCAGTATCGGGTACTTCTCCGATGACTGATTCGCCAGCTCCTTCCCCTCCCTGGCGTTTGCGGGCGTCGATCCGGCGGCTGATACTGACGCTGCTGGTGGCAGGCCAGACGGTACTGGCGTCCTGGTTTCTGCTTCAGGTGTTGCCGTATCACGGCGGCAATCTCGTCGAATGGCTGATTGTGGGTGTTTTTGCCCTGCTTTATCTGTGGATTGCATTCGGGTTCTGGATTGCGGTGTACGGGTTTTTGCTCCGGCTTACGGGTGGTGATCGGAAGTCTCTGCTTAAACGCCATCCGCCGGCGGAGCTGGAGGCAACGGAGCTGTCGAAAACAGCGATTGTCATGCCGCTCTACCACGAACCTGTGGCCTGGACCCTGAAGGGACT
>JAJUKC010000125.1 GCA_029264995.1 Marinobacter sp.
CGACTTCCCCAGCGGCGATGACGAAGCCGACACCGCTCTGATCAACCGCACCATCGAGCACTACGTGCGCAAGCATCCCGAGCAGTATTTGTGGGTGCATAAGCGCTTCAAGCATCAGCCCGAGGGGCGGCGCTCGCCGTACTGAGTGGGGGGATCGGACCATGAGCTATCCAGATCAAGATATCATTCCCCGGGTTTTGCACTTCGTTTGGGTTGGCGACGAAAACAAACGTCCGGACAACTGCATCGAGACCTGGCGTGAACTGCACCCGGACTTTGAAATTCGGGTGTGGGGTAATGCGGAGCGGGACAATCTGGATTGGCGATTGAAGCGGCACATGGTGGAAATGGCTGAGACCGGACAACTCTACGGCGTCGCGGATTTGATGCGCTGGGAGATCCTTGAGCGGCATGGCGGTTTCGCCCTGGATTGCGATTCCATTTGTCTACGGCGCCTTCCGGACTGGCTGTTCCAGTGTGAGGCCTTTACTTGCTGGGAGAACGAACTGGAAAGCCCCGGCCTCGCCGCCAACGGCTACGTGGCCTGCGCGCCCGGCAATCCGCTCCTCCAATATTTGGTGGCACGACTGGAAAACAGTCTTCATCTGGCCTGGCGCCCACGCAAATGGTATCAACGCAAGCGCAAACGTTTTTCCGCCTGGAAAACCACGGGGCCGTTGGCATGGACCAATGCCATCCGTGACTTGGAATACACCAACCTGACCATTCTGCCGAGCCATTTTTTCTGCCCCCGGCATCCTTCCGGGCGTATTTATCGAGGCCACGGCCCAGTGTACTGCGACCAGCTCTTCGGCAGTACCGGCGAGTCCATTTACAAGACCCTCCACCAAAGCACGCCGGAGGCATTGCGCCAGTGGGTCCGCCAACAACGGGATGAGAGCCCATGACCTCCTCTCGTTCCGATCTTCTGGTTATCACCCATGACTATCGCAGTATTCCAATTCCGGAGACCCTGGAAGCACTGCGCGATCATGCCGGCGCAACGATCGTGGCGCTGAACCGGCGGCAGGTTCGCTGGCTACCCTGGAGCCTGCGCCGTCTGCAAGCCCATCGGTACCGCAAGGTTCTGCTGGATCTGCCATTCAAGCATGTTCATGGCGCCGGCTCTTGCCTGAGCAGGCTCGACAACCTCTATATCTACGAAGAAGACGCCTGCCAGGATGGTCTGTCACGCTCCAAGTGGTACGGACAATTTAGCGACTTCTACCGCCAGGTGGCGCCGCTCCGGGTCATCGCGACCGGCCATATCACCGCCCAACGCCTTCAGAGAAAAGGCGTGCCGGCGGTTTTCGTTCCCAAGGGCTACGCCACGCGCAACACGGGTTTGCTCGATCTGGAACGGGACATTGAAGTGGGCTTTATCGGGCGCGTGCGCTCCGAGGTGTACCGCGAGCGGGCAGAGCTTCTGGAGGGCGCCGAGGCTCGTTTGGGTTGCCGCTTGCTCAGAACAGAAAATGACGACGAGTATAGACGTACCTTGAACCGCATCCGTTTCTTTTTCAGTGCCGACAAAGGGCTTGGTGAGTACATGGCGAAGAATTTCGAGGCCATGGCCTGCGGCTGCATTCTGGTTGCCTACCGGCAGGGCGAAGGTGAGGAGCAGGCGCTGGGACTGCGTGACGGTGAAAACTGCCTTTTGTACCAGTCTTTGGACGAAGCCGCGGAAAAACTTGAACGGATCCGCCAGGATCCCGCCGCGCTGCGCACTCTGCAGACCTGTTCGCTCACACTCATCAAGCAATTCTCCCATTATGAAATGGGTAAACGGATCGCCGCATATTTATGACTACTCAGCCTCCCATTCGTCTTAGCGGCGCCGCCGCGCATCTCATGGTCGCCTGGCTGACCTTGTCTTTTTTCCTGTTTTCCGGCGCCGTACTTTTGACACCTTCCCTGGGCACTCTGGGTCATGCTCTGAAAGCGGTGTTTTTCTTACCCGCCTTAATTCTTTTGATTCGCCATTACCGGCGCACGCCAAACAATCTCTTCGATGATTTGAACCTGGCATTACTGGCGTTTTTCATTCTCGGACTGGTATCACTATTCTGGGCCGCGGAACCGAGATGGACGCGAATGACGCACGCCATGTTGCAAATTGCCGTGCTCTTTCTCACCTGCCGGGCTCTTGGTCAGCATCACCGGCCGCTACTGGCCCGGGCACTGGTTCTGTCCGCCTTGCTGTCAGCCGTTGTCGCCGGAGTGATCATGGTGCTGTTTTACCGGGATAACCCGCCGATTTTGCCACTTTATGAGGTCCGCACAGGGCTGGAAGGCCTGATTCCCAACACAAATCAACTCATCGCCACCATGACGATGATGTCCCCGACCTTTATTCTCGCTGGCGCTCTGGTGGCGGAACAACAGGTAGGAAGGCGGATACTGCTTGCCCTGGGTTTAACGGTCTGCGCGCTGTTCCTGATCGCCCTGCAAAGGCGAACCGGTTTAGTGGCCTTGCTCGGTGGCGGCGTGGCCTTGATTCTACTCACCCGCAGCAAACGCATCATACTGGCCCTCGTGGCGATCATTATCGCCACCAGCTATTTCATCGTCACCGATGCCAATCACTATATAAGTCGCGGGGACTCGGAAAGAATCGCGGTATGGTTATCCTATCTGGAAGTCGCCGGCCATCACCCCTGGTTCGGCCACGGCCTGAGTGACAACATCCCCACCATCACTCCGGAGCAATCCCCTATCCTGCCCTATGCGGTATTTCACCCGCACAACATTCTGTTGTCTCTGTTCTATTACCTTGGGGCAGCGGGGCTGGTGGTGTTCGCGGTTTTCGTCATCATACTCTTGCGTCGGCTGCTGGTAAGCCGGGCGGCATTCGAGCACAAGAATCTGGTTTTTCTGGCTCCTCTGGCACCAGGGCTGATCACGCTGATGTTCGATGGAGAAAAAGTGATTACACCTTTTTGGCCGAACTGGAACTGCTTGTGGATTCCCCTGGCTCTGGCGGCGGCGACATTGGCGCGAACTGCTTCCAATTCGCCTGAAAGCGACGCATCTCACGCCGCCCCTTGCGACGAGAGCGGCACCGCCAACGACTGAATCCGGCACCGTCCAGGTCGATCCAGTGAACATGCTCCATGGCATCCACCAGAACGTTCTGCGCTTTGCTATCACCATGCCAAAATCCAGCGGCATGCAGTCTTTCCAGCCAGCACTCAGCTTGCGGCGCGACACGATGCGCCCTGGGCGGATCCCGCTCAATCAGGTGGCTCAGCGCCACGCCTTCCACGCGAGGAAAGGCAATCACCGCCTGGGCATCGCGACGCCTTAGCAGCATGACGGGACGCGGTGTCGGTATACCCAATAGCGCCCAGGTCCAACCCATCAGCCAGGACACATCGGCTCTGCCACGAAACCAACGCTGTTTCAGACGCGCTTTCCAACTGGTATCGCGGTAATGCTTGATCACCCAATGCTCGTCACCATGAACACTGATGCGACTGCCCTTTTTTATCAACGGCAGGGAATCCGGCGCCACCAATGCTCTGGCTAGCGCTTTTTTTTCTTCGTCCGGCAAGGCACGTTCCACGAGCCAGTCACCATGCGCGTCGCTATGACTGGCGATAGCCGACGAAGCCCGGCGCCATTTCCTCAGGGTGCGGGCTATCCGCCGTCGGGAATGGCCATATACCCGGGCTCTCAAACTGGCTGACGGCAGGCCGCGTTCACTCAGAGCCCCCGTCACTCGATTCAGCAAAGTATCACGCAAGTCCAAGGGAGCCTGAGCACAAAACAACGCCAGGTTATCAAGAATAGCTCCCCGCCGGCGCCGACCTGCAGGCAGGGTGTCAATATCACCCGCATCAAGAATGAGAGCTTGCTGGCCATCAAACAGAAAGTTATCCAGATGCAGATCACGCTGGCGCCAACCGGCTTGATACAACCCAAAAACGCTGTCCAGCAGCGCAGGCATCACTTGGTCTTCCTGGTGACGAAGGGCGGCACCCGCGGGTTCACCGTCACACCATCGGGCTATCAGCACCGTGCCTTCGTCCATCTGGTGCAGCTCCAGAGGCTGAGGAGTGGGCAGGCCAGCGGCCAGAAGAGCCTTTTGCCGCTCCTGCTCCGGAGCGGCTTTCTCCGCCTCGGGTTGAAAGAATAACTTCGCGAACACCAGCTCACCGCGCCAGCGCGCGCGCATAGCCAACCGACGGCCCGGCAGATGACGCAGTATGCGATCCGCATACAAAGGTTCTTCACCAATCATCA
>JAJUKC010000116.1 GCA_029264995.1 Marinobacter sp.
CAGTTCCTTCGAGAGTTAAATGCCCGATTTGTGCTGGGGACATAAGGAACTCAAACGATTTCAGGCTTTGCCTGGCAGCCACCACGGTTAGCGCGACTGCTCCACCACAATCAACTCCCCAAGCTCAAACCCCTCAGCCTCGGCCCGGGACCTGGGCGCCACCTGCGATGGCGAACCTGGGCAGCGTATTCCGGACATGTTCTACGGCGCCTATGTGCGCGACCCGGATGGCAACAAGCTGGCGTTCTTCGAATTCGGCTAAGCGTCGACCGCCACCACCCCGGTTGGGTGGTGGCCTTACTGAATTACACTGAGAGATGGCGACGGAAGAGTAACAACGCCGCCGTGAAGAACACCCCGCCAATGGCCATCAGGGCCAGCATCTGTGGCCACACCACCTCCAGCCCCGCACCCCGGTACAGTATGGCCTGGGCCATGCTGACAAAGTGGGTGGTGGGCGCCGCCAGCATCAGATCCTGCACCAGCTGGGGCATGCTTTCCCGGGGCGTGATACCGCCCGACAGCAGCTGCAAGGGCAGGATGGTGAGAATCAGCAGCAGGCCAAACTGGGGCATGGTTCGAGCCACGGTGCCGATCAGAATGCCAATCGCGGTGGTGGAAAACAGGTGAATCAGGGCGCCGAGCAGAAACAGCAACACCGACCCTGCCACCGGCACCTGTAGCCAGCCCTGGATCACCAGCGTTACCGACAGCGCCGCGGCCAGTAACACCACCAGACCATTGGCCCACACCTTGGACGCCATGATTTCAAAAGGCCGCAACGGCATCACCATCAGATGCTCCACAGTGCCGTGCTCCCGCTCCCGGATCAGTGCTGCCCCGGTAAGAATGATGCTGATCAGGGTCACCTGGGTTATCAGCTCCATGACACCGCCAAACCAGGTTCCGTCCAGGTTGGGGTTGTAACTCACCCGGGTGACCAGCTCGATCGGTAGCCCGGTACCGGCAGAGCTACCCGGTTGCAGAAACTCCGCCACTTCCGCCATCGCAAAGCGCTGAATGTAATTGGTGCCAATAAAGGCCTGGCTCATGCGGGTGGCGTCGATGTTCAGCTGCAACGCCACCGGGTTGCCCTGCCGGACATCCCGCTCAAAGCCCTCGGGAATCACCAGGGCAAAGGTATGGCTGCCCTTGTCCAGCAGGTCGTCGATGGCACTGTAGGCCACCAGATCGGGTTTCAGGAACCACGGCTGCTGAAGCGAATTGATGATGCGGCCAGACAACACCGTCTGATCTTCGTCCACCACGGCGATCGGTGCGTTGTGAAGCTCCATGGAGCCGGCGGAACCTGCGGTGTAGATCATCACCGTAAACGCCACCAGCACAAACACCATCAATGCCTTGTCCTGCCACAGACTGCGCAGTTCCTTGATGCCGAGGTGCCAGATATTGCGTAAGGAACTCATGTCAGCGCCCCTGTTTTCTGAGCAACGCCACCGCCATTACGGTCAGCACCGGAACGAACGCCGCCAGGGCCAGGAACGCGCCCTGCATATCCGCCAGCGACAGGCCTTTGGTAAACACGCCACGGCTGATCTGCAGGAACCAGGTCGCCGGCCAAAGCGGACCGATCAACGCGCCGGCACCGCTCAGGGACGACACCGGTTCGGTCAGGCCGGAAAACTGTACGGTCGGCAGTATGGTGAGAATCGCAGTGGCCGCCAGGGCGGCAATCTGGGTCGAGGCAAAGGTCGACATTACCTGACCCAGGGCCGTGGTGGCGGTCACAAAGAGCAGGGCGCCGAAGGTGAGCGTCAGCAGGCTGCCTTTGATCGCGACATCAAACACGTACACCGCCAGAAAGACCAGGCTCACGTAGCTGATCATGCTGAATGCGATGTAGGGCAGCTGTTTGCCCAGCAAGAATTCCACACGGGTAACCGGAGTGACGTACAGGTTGGTGATGGAGCCCAGCTCCTTTTCCCGAACAATGCCCAGGGCCATCAGAATGGCGGGGATGAAGATCAGCAGAATGGGGATAACCGCTGGCACCATCGCATCCAGGCTCCGGAAGCCCTGGTTGTAGCGATACCGGTCCTCCAGTGTGACCAGTGTCAGCGTGGGTACCACGCCAAGAGTGCGCTGGGCCAGCTCCGTCAGGTAGCTGACGTGCATGCCTTCAACGTAACCCAGGATGGTCTCGCCCCGGAAGGGCATGGCACCATCCACCCAAACCGCCATTTCGGTCGGTCGTCCCCGTTTCAGGTCTTTGCCAAAGCCTGGAGGAATCTCGATCGCCAGGCTCAGCTCGCCGGAGCGCATGCGTTGTTCCAGCTCCTGGATATTCTGCAACTCCGGTTGTTGCAGGAAATACCGGGAGCCGGACACCGCCGCAATGTAATCCCGGCTCTGGGGTGTCTGGTCCCGATCCAGCACGGCGAACGACAGGTCTTCGACATCCAGGGTAATGCCGTAACCCAGGATCAGCATCAACAACGCAGAACCGATAAAGGCGAAGGCCATTCGAATGGGGTCCCGCAACAGTTCCCTCGCTTCCCGGGTGGCGTAAGCAAGCAATCGCCGGGGACTGAACACGGTCGGCCGGTCACCATGACTGGCGGGCTCCAGAGCCAGTTGGTCGGCGCCGGCCTCCGGCTCTTTATCCACCGCTTCCAGGGTTTTCATGAACGCGCCTTCCAGGCTGTCGGTGCCGGAGGCTTCAACCAGTCGATCGGGCGTATCGCAAGCCAATACTTCGCCCGCGTGCATGAGCGAAATCCGGTCGCAGCGCTCACCCTCGTTCATGAAATGAGTGGAGATAAAAATGGTCACGCCATCTTCGCGGGACAGGCGCATCAACAATTGCCAGAACCGGTTGCGGGCCGCCGGGTCGACGCCTGAGGTAGGTTCATCCAGGATCAGCAATTCGGGCTCGTGCACCACGGCCACGGCCAGGGACAGCCGCTGGCGAACCCCAAGTGGCAGGGCGCCTGCTCGCTGGTCCAGTACATCTTCAAGACCGAACTCCCGAACCAGCACCGAAATACGCTCCGGGATTCTGGTGTCCGGCAGGTGAAACAGCCGGGCATGCAGATCCAGATTCTGGCGCACGGTGAGTTCGCCATAGAGCGAAAAGGCCTGGGACATGTAGCCCACCTTCTGCCGGGTAGCCAGGTCTTTGGCATCCAGTGGTTCACCGAACAGCCGGACTTCGCCTTCTGTTGGGGTCAGCAATCCGGTGAGCATTTTCATGGTGGTGGTCTTGCCACAACCGTTGGATCCCAGAAAACCGAAAATCTCGCCTTTCGGGATGGAAAAGCTGACGTTACGAACCGCCGTAAAGCTGCCAAACCGCAGGGTCAGATGCTCAGCCTCAATGGCCGGCGTCTGGTTTTCCCCGGTTGGCTCTCGCTGCGCAGCAATAGCCGTATCGCCGCTTTCCTGCACCTGCCGGTTTTCGGGTAACAGCGCGATGAAGGCATCGTCCAGCGTCTCGGTATTGGTCTGCTCACGGAGTTCTGCCGGTGAGCCTGTGGCCAGTACCTTGCCCTCGTCCATGGCCACCAGCCAGTCGTAACGTTCGGCTTCTTCCATGTAGGCCGTGGCCACCAACACGCTCATACCGCTGCGTTGCCGGCGAATGGTATCGATCAGATCCCAGAAACGCTTGCGGGACAGCGGGTCCACGCCGGTGGTGGGTTCATCCAGAATCAGCAAATCGGGGCTATGGATAAGGGCACAGCACAGCCCCAGCTTCTGTTTCATACCGCCGGACAGCTTGCCGGCGGGACGGTCCCGGAAAGACAACAACCCAGTAGCTTCAAGCAACCGGTCAATCTGATCCTTTCTGGAGGGGCCTCGCAAACCAAACAGATCGGCGAAGAAGGCGATGTTCTCGTCCACCGTCAGCGTATGGTAGAGATTACCGCCCAGGCCCTGGGGCATATAAGCAATGCGGGGGGCGACCCGGTTACGAAACCGCTGGCTGCGCATATCGCCGCCAAGAACCTGCAACTCGCCGGCCTGCAACTCACGGGCACCGGCAAGCAGGCCCAACAGTGTGGATTTGCCCACCCCGTCCGGGCCGATCAGCCCGACCATGCAGCCAGACGGAAACGCCAGGGTGATATCAGACAGCGCATCGGTTTCCCCGTAGCGATGGCTGACTCCCTCCAGACGGGCCACGGTCTCAGTCATTGGGCAAAGCCACTTTCAGGCTCTCGGGCCAGGGCTGACTCTCATCCAGTCGAACGTAGGCTTCGCCGGGTACGCCGGTTTTCACCCGGTCCCGATAGGCTTTAAGCAACTCCGGATCAATCCGGATACGAACCCGGAACATCAGCTTCTCCCGCTCGCTGCGGGTTTCCACTGACTTCGGCGTGAACTGGGCTTCGGCGGCGACGAAGCTGACTTCCGCTGGCACCACATAGTCCGGCAGGGCATCAAGAACGATCCGGGCTTCAGAGCCAACCCGGACTTTGCCCGCCTGGGCTGTGGGCAGGAAGATGGTCATATATACGTCGGTGACATCCAGCACGGTGGCTACTTTGCCACCGGCGGCCAGCACCTCCCCCGGCTCCGCCAGCCGATACAGAACCCGGCCACCCACCGGCGTGGTCAACTGACTGTCATCAATATTGGTCTGGATACGGCGGACACTGGCTTTGGCGGCTTCGATACTGGCATCGGCAGACGCCACTTGCACTCTGGCGGCCCGCAATGCCGCCTCGGCGGTTTCCGCCGCGGTACGGGCGCGGTCCAACTGCTCCTGAGAGGCATGGCCCCGATCGGCCAGCGATTCAATACGGGCCAGTTCGGCTTGGGCATACCGACGCTCGCTTTCCCGTTGGGCCACCACGGCCTCGGCCAGTCTCCGGCTCTGCTCGGCCTGGTGCAAACTGGCTTGCGCCGCTGCCAGGCTGGCCTCAAGTTCGTCGGTATCCATCACCGCCAGCAGCTGGCCGGCTTCTACCATATCACCTTCACGCACCTCGAAGGATTCAAGGCGCCCGGGTATGCGGGTGGCGATATCCACTTCGGTGGCTTCAATACGGCCGTTGCCGGAAGCAATGTGCTCGGGGAGTTCGTCGCC
>JAJUKC010000067.1 GCA_029264995.1 Marinobacter sp.
GGTGATCAGCAGCGCGTAGGCAACCAGGGAGCCGGCACCGGAACCCCGGCCCGGGCCTACCGGCACGCCGTTGTTCTTGGCCCACTTGATGAAGTCCATAACGATCAGGAAGTAACCCGGGAACCCCATCTGGATGATGATGTCCAGCTCGAACTTCAGGCGCTTGTAATAGGCTTCCCGCTTCTGGTCGTATTCCGGGTCGTCCTTGCTCAGAGTCTTGGCAAGGCGCGCTTCCAGGCCTTCTTCCGACACATGGCGGAAGTAGTCGTCCATGGTCATGCCGTCCGGGATCGGATAGTTGGGCAGGAAGTATTCGCCCATCCGGACCTTCACCGAACAACGCCTGGCGATTTCCACGGTGTTTTCCACGGCTTCGGGAATATCCGAGAACAGCTCGATCATTTCCTCGGCGCTGCGCAGGTATTGCTGATCACTGAACCGGCGATCCCGCCTGGGGTCGTCCAGAGTCCGGCTTTCGCCGATACAAACCCGGGCCTCGTGGGCTTCGAAATCATCCGCCTCAAGGAAGTGAACGTCATTGGTAGCCACTACCGGCAACCCGAGTTCGACCGCCAGCTCCACACTCATGTGCAGACAATCTTCGTCACCGGCCCGCCCGGTACGCTGCAATTCCAGGTAATAGCTGCCCGGATACAGGTTCATCCAATAGCTTGCCCGCTCCCGTGCCAGCTCCGGCTTTCCTGCCAGCAAGGCTTTGCCAACATCACCCATTTTGGCGCCGGACAGTACAATCAGCCCGTTGGCCCGGGATTCCAGCCAGGTCTTGCGAATGATCGGCTTGCCATATCGCTGACCATCGGTATAGCCAAGAGAAATGATTTCAGTGAGATTCAGGTAACCATCATTATCGCGGGCGAGCAAGGTAAGTCGAAAAGGATTCTCCGGCTCATCGGGATTTTCCAGCCAGATGTCAGCACCGATGATGGGTTTGACCCCGGCACCCATGGCGGCCTTGTAGAAACGGACCAGGGAGCACATATTGGACTGCTCGGTCAGGCCAACCGCCGGCATGCCCAGTTCCGCGACCCGGCCGATCAGCGGCTTGACCCGAACCAGGCCATCCACCATGGAGTATTCGGAGTGAACGCGCAGGTGTACAAAGGTGTTTGCCATGGTCAGTCGCCAATCAGTGCTCGGATGTCTTCTTCGGTCTGGGGCCCGAACCGGGCCTCAATCAGGGTGCCTTCAGGATCCACAACGAAGGTGGCGGGCAGCGCCATCGGTACCTGCCAACCAAACCCGGGCCCGGGATCAGCAGCCAGCATGGTAAATTCAATACCCATACGTTCGCCGAGTTCAACCAGCGGAGCACCGGTAACGCCATCAAAATTAACCCCAAGCACCGCAATATCCGGTGCCTTGTCCAGCTCGTTCAGTTCCGGAATTTCCTCCAGGCAGGGTTTGCACCATTCGGCCCAGTAATTCACCAGCACCCACTGTCCACGGTATTTGTCCCAGTTGGCCAGGGTGCCGTCGGCCCGTTCCAGCTCAATCTTTTCACAACCTGAAGCTGACAACAGCATCAGCATGAGTACCGGCCATGCCAGCCAACGTGTGCCACTACAAAAGAGCCCGGAATGAGGGTACTGCAAGGGTTATCCTCCTGTTAGACTAACGCCCCTGAAAAGTCTGCAATCAATAGGTTAAACGGCCACGACCATGACAGAAGCTACCCGTATTTTCCATAACCCCAGGTGCTCAAAATCACGCCAGACCCTGGAACTGTTGCAGCAAAAGGGCATCGAACCGGAGATTATACGCTACCTTGAGACGCCACCGACAGAGCAGGAACTTCTACACATTCTCGATCTGCTCGGTTGCGAACCGCGGGAACTCATGCGAATCAAAGAAGCCGAATACCGCGAACAGGGGCTGGACAACCCGGACCTCAGCCGAGAAGCCCTGGTACGTGCCATGGTGAATACACCGAAACTGATCGAGCGCCCGATCGTGCTGGCTAACGGCAAGGCCGCCGTCGGCCGGCCTCCGGAAAACGTACTGGACATTCTCTGACAACCAGGGTTACTGATGACCGAGACCACTACCTATCTGCTGGTACTCTATTACAGCCGCAACGGACAGACCGCCGAGATGGCCACCCAGATAGGCCGCGGCGTTGCCAGAGTGCCAGGCATTGAAGCCAGAATCCGCACGGTTCCACCGGTTTCCCCGGACACCACCGCCAGCCTGCCCCCGGTACCGGATGCCGGAGCACCCTATGCCACCAAAGCCGACCTGGCGGAGTGCGCCGGGCTGGCCCTGGGTAGCCCGACCCGCTTCGGGAACATGGCAGCACCACTCAAGCACTTTCTGGACGGCACCGGCGACCTCTGGCTCAACGGCAAACTGGCCGGCAAACCGGCAGGCGCCTTTACCTCCACCGGCAGCCTGCACGGGGGCCAGGAAACCACCTTGCTAACCATGATGATGCCCTTACTGCATCACGGCATGGTACTGTGTGGCCTGCCCTATTCCGAAAGCGCGCTCAACGAGACCGCCACCGGAGGCACGCCGTATGGCCCCTCCCACTGGGCCGGCACGGGTGAACAGCAGGCTCTGAGTGACCACGAAAAAAACCTGTGCCAGGCCTTCGGTGAACGCCTCGCCAGACTGGCCCTGAAACTGGCCAACTAAACTGGACCAAACTTTCAAACAACCCTTAATGCGGACTGCTCCATGCTCCACAACGACAAAGCCAGAAATACCGCACGCCTGACCATCGCCCTTTACCTGGCCGTGCTCGCCACCCTGCTGGTCACTACGTTCTGGCCCGCACCGGTGGAGGGCGTTTCCATACCCCTGATGCTGACCGTCAAACTCCTGCCGCTGCTGGCGTTCGCGGTACCGGTTTTCCGGGGTCACAATCGGGGTTATATCTGGCTGGCCTTTGTGGTGATTTTCTATTTCACTCAGGCCGTGGTTTCGGCCTGGCTGTCGGAAGGCGCCGCCGGTCCTGTGACACTGACTATCCTGACGTTCCTGTTGTTTACCGTTGCCATGGTGCATCTCAAGGTCAATCGACCGGTTGCAAACTGATGTTGCTGGCTCCCGGAGGCAAATAGATGGCGAATGACACCGTGACCATGCCGGCACCACCGCATCGCCAGACCCTGACCCTGAGGGACATCTGCTCAGCGCTTGTGGAAAGCGGCGAGATTACCCAGCAGGATGCTGAAAAAGTACTGACGGCCAACCTCGGTGCCGCCTCTGGTGCCGGCCATACCCCACAGCGGCATCCTCTCGAACTGGTGGCGATTGCCGCTCTGACCAGCCAGCGGGACGGCCGAACTCTTGATCTGGAGCGGCTGACCCATTGGCTTGCGCGCTGGGGCGGTCAGGACTACTACCATATCGATCCGCTGAAGATCGACACTCCGGCCATCGCGCGGGTAATGTCCTACGCCTTCGCACAGCGCCATGGCATTCTCGCGGTAGAAATCACACCGGATGAGGTGGTGATTGCCAGCACCGAACCTTTCAAGCGGGAATGGGAAAGCAACCTCCGCCAGGCAGTGCGCAAGGACATTCGCCGGGTGGTCGCCAACCCTGAGGATATCCGCCGTTACACGGTTGAGTTCTATCAACTGGCAAGCTCCGTCAGCAAGGCCAGTGGCGGCCAGTCGCCAGGCAGTGCCGGCAATCAGAATTTTGAACAGTTACTGGATCTGGGCGCCAGCGAAAATCCGGACGCCAACGACCAGCATGTGGTCAAGATCGTTGACTGGCTGCTGCAATATGCCTTCGACCAACGGGCCTCGGACATTCACATAGAGCCCCGTCGCACGGTTACTCAGGTTCGGTTCCGGATCGACGGTGTGCTGCACAATGTCTACGAATTCCCGGAACACGTTGGCGTGGCCGTTACCAGCCGCCTGAAAATCCTCGGGCGCCTGAACGTGGCCGAAAAACGTCGGCCCCAGGACGGCCGCATCAAAACCCGCAAACCCGACAACAGCGAAGTAGAGCTGCGCCTGGCCACCATGCCAACGGCTTTCGGCGAAAAAATGGTGATGCGGATTTTTGACCCGGAAGTGCTGCTCAAGTCCTTCGAACAGCTGGGCTTCAGCAAGGAAGACCGGGAACGCTGGCAGACCATGACCTCTCGGCCCCACGGTATCGTGCTGGTAACCGGGCCCACCGGTTCCGGTAAAACCACCACGCTATATTCCACACTCAAACAGCTGGAATCTCCAGAGCTCAACATCTGCACCATCGAGGATCCGATCGAGATGGTGGAGCCGGCGTTCAACCAGATGCAGGTGCAAACCAATATCGACCTGACCTTTGCCCACGGTGTGCGGGCCCTGCTGCGGCAGGACCCGGACATCATCATGATCGGTGAGATCCGGGATCTGGAAACCGCTGAAATGGCGGTGCAGGCAGCGCTAACCGGGCACCTGGTTCTCTCAACGCTGCACACCAACGATGCACCCAGTGCCATCACCCGCCTGATGGAGCTGGGCATTCCGCCCTATCTGATCCGGGCCACGGTACTGGGCGTGATGGCTCAGAGACTGGCGCGTACGCTCTGCCCCCACTGCAAGCAGCCCGGCGAGCCGGATGCTCAGGCCTGGCAGACGCTGACCCGCCCGTGGAAGGCGCCGCTGCCCCGGCAGTTCCACCATCCGGTCGGCTGCCTTGAGTGCCGGAACACCGGTTACCTGGGCCGGGCCGGGGTATATGAGATCATGGCACTGTCAGACAAACTCACCCGCCAGATCACCGATCGCTGCGAGCTTGAACAGCTTCGGCTGGATGCCTACAAAGAAGGCATGAAGTCGCTTCGGCTCAGTGGCGCCCAGAAGGTAGCAGCCGGACTGACCACGGTGGAGGAAATTCTGAGAGTAACGCCGGAAAGTCAGCGCTGAGCACAGTGTCCTGTCACGCGCCCGGACGAAGCCCGCACTGCCCCAGAAGATCCTGCCAGTGCCGGGTATGGCGCATCATGGCCTGATCCAGTTCCTGCCAGAGGCTATCCGGGGTATCAGCCGCCAGATGGCGCTGGTACCAGGGCACAAAACTCTCCGGCATCACCGCTCGCTGCTGTCGGGCAAGTTCGGCAAAGCCCGCAATCAGCGAATCCCTGGCCCGGCTGACGTCACTCATGTAAGGCTGGATTTTCTCGATATAGATACTGAAGAAGAAATTCTGAACAATCTCCGACTGATTATTGGGCTGGCCGTTGAGACACAGCGGCCTGCCCTCCAGTCGACTGCCGAGTAGCTCGGTGCCGGCATTCAGGGTGCTGATCAGCAATCGGGCACTGTTAATGGTTTGGCCCGCCAGCACATCCGCCTGCCAGCGCTGATGGATCTGGCCGAGATTCTCCAGGGAGATCTCAAGCTTCTGAGCCAGTAAGGCTTCCACCTGGCGGTTCAGCTGCTGCAGATCCCGGACCAGATCCGATGCAGGATTGCCCGTTTCCGCCACCGGATAATACCCTTTGGACAGGGTAAACTGGCGCTCTACTTCCTCGGTGCCCCAGGTGGCATTCCAGACCGCCAGCGGCAGACTGTCCCGTTTGCTTTCAATGGCGGATTCCAGGGCGTCTGTCAGTTCCTCGTCGTCTACCTCGGGCAGACAGGCCTCCGCGGCACGGATAAAACGAGTCTCATAGCGTAACTGATTGATGGGCTGCATCATCTTGCCCATCACGGAATTGCGTTCGCCCACCACATACTGGAGCTCGCAGCCGTACAGCGACAAAAAATCCAGCATGCCCAGATCCAGCTCTGGCAGGGCCAGCACACGCTCCCGCCGCCTGGGGGGAATGGAGGCGGCGGGCAGCTCTGCCTTGGTAACGGGCGCGGTATCGAGCACCCGGGCCAAACGTTCCAGATACTCATCGGTGAGGGATTCAGCGTCTGAAAAGGGATTGCAGCCGACCAGGCTCAGCGCACACACACCCGGCAACAGCCATGAATACCAGCGGCGACCGGGCATGAATCACCTCCTATCGTTTGCGCAACAGCGCATCAACCTCCGAAAAATCCCTGGCCACGACCCGGGCGGTATCCGGCAGTTCGCCTTCTCTTACCAGCCAAACAGTTTTCAGGCCGGCTTCCTCGGCAGCACGCAGTTCTTCCTCAACATCGGACAGAAACAATACAGTGCCCGCATCGACTCCCAGTTCCGCAAGAATGTTGCGATAGGACTGCGCCTCCTTTTTTCCCCCGACGGCCGTGTCAAAATAGCCTGAGAAGAAAACCGTGAAGTCGCCTTCATTGCTGTGGCCGAAGATCAACTTCTGGGCCTTGACGGATCCGGAGGAATATACGAACAGTCTCAGGCCCCGATCATGCCAGCGCTTGAGATAATCCGCGGCATCCGGATAGATATGGCCTTTCAGCTCACCACTATGATAGCCCTGCTCCCAGACCATGCCTTGCAGAGCCTTGAGTGAGCCCTCTTTGCGATCTTCGGCAATCCACCCTTGCAGCACATCAATCAGGCCATCGATATCTTTCGGGTCAGTACCACTGATCTCTGCCACCCGCGCCAGCTGTTCCGCCACCGCCGGCAGGGTGTGGTGGTTGGCCCGGATAAATCCCGGCAGGTGCTCGCTGGCGTAGGGAAACAGGACATCGTGCACGAACGAGATCGAACTGGTGGTGCCCTCAATGTCCGTCAGAATCACTCGAATCATCAGGCCCCTCCCGCCAGGCTCTCATATCGGGGCAGCCGGGAGGCAATATCCTCACCGGTAAAGCTCGCCACCCAGCCTTCCGGGTTGCTGAACAGCCGGACACAGGTGAACTCAGGCTCCGGCCCCATATCAAACCAGTGCCGGGTGCCGTCAGGTACACTGATCAGGTCATTCTTCTCGCACAGCAGCGCGTAGACCTGGTCGCCGAAGTGCAGGTAAAACAATCCCTGACCACGAACGAAGAAACGCACTTCATCCTCGCTGTGGGTGTGCTCATCCAGAAACTTCTGACGGAACGCGTCTTTCTGGGGATGATCCGCGGTCAGGCTGACCACGTCTGCGGCCTGAAACCCCCAATCCTGTTTGAGCCTTGCCACTTCGTCGGCATAGGCCTCAAGAATCTCTTCCTGGGTGGCGTCGGCCGGCAGATCGCGGGTTGCCCAACGGTCAAAATGCACGCCGTGGGTGCTCAGCTTTTCCCGGATCGTCGCCGGGTCGGTCACAATCGTGTGCGCCTGCTCGGGCTGGTTCTGATGAAAAATGCTCAGGGTGGTCATGGGCGTACCCTCATGGTTTCAAGTTCGCATTCAAAGAGAAATTCAAAGGCTTCAATATGGCGCAGGCAGTCGGCCATGGTGCGACCCCAGGTGTAAAGACCGTGGCCGCGGATAAGGTATCCTGGCTGTTCCGGATGCCGCGCAAACCAGTCCCGGGTTTCCTCAGCCAGTGCCGGAATATCCTGGGTGTTGTCAAACACGGGAACAATCAGCTTACCCTCATGGGTTTGCACGCCACTGAAAGCTTTCTGTAATTCATAGCCTTCCAGTTCCAGTGCCTGCCCCGCCGGGATCAGGCGGCTGAGCACGGTAGCCTTGACCGAGTGCGTATGCAGAACGGCGCCAACCTCGGGATAAAGCTGATAGATCACCGTGTGCAGAAGGGTTTCTGCCGACGAGCGGCAATCGCTTTGCACCGCCTGGCCATGCAGATCCACCACCATGACATCACCGGCGCCCAACTGGCCCTTGTGCCGACCAGACACGGTAATGGCAACATGGTCGGCATCGATACGGGCCGAATAATTACTGCTGGTGGCGGGCGACCAGCCGCGATCATAGAGAAAGCGGCCGGCTTCGATGATGGATTGAGCGGCGGTGGCGTAGCGGGTTACATTAAACACAGACATCCTCCGGGTTGGTACGAGCCCTGCCCGGGCGCGAATCTGGCGCCATTATAGAACCACCCCAGCCCGGGTAAAACCGATTCCGCTCAGGCTTTGAGGGGCAGATTGCGTTGGCGTTTGCCGGTCAGCGCAAACAAGGCGTTACCCAGGGCCGGAATCACCGGCGGTACGCCTGGCTCCCCGACGCCGGTGGGCGGCTCATCGCTGTCGACAATATCCACCACCATCTCCGGTACCTGATGCATCTGCAGCAGGCGATAATCGTGGAAGTTGCTTTGCTGTACCTCGCCACCGTCCAGGGTAATTTCCCCATTCAGCGCCGCGGTCAGGCCAAAGACAATGCCGCCGGTCATCTGATCCTCGACAATTCGCGGATTCACCACCTGGCCGCAATCAACAAGGTCTCAACCGCGAAACCATTGTGGGAATAGCCCACGGACCGCCACCAGGTAATCGGCACGCCGGGGTCGGTATGGGTATGCCGAACCCGGACATTGGGTACCGCGTAGGGATAACCAATGGCGCCCTCAATGGCCGAAATATCTTTCGGAGTCGCGATGCCTTCAACCATCAGGCCAACCCGACCCAATGTGCTGTACAGGAACTTTGGTGCCCAGGGATACTGCGCTGGTGCGGCATTCCGGACGTACCAGTCGAGGATCTGCGGGCCAACAATCTGGTGATCCCAGCCCATCAGCTCACCATCTTCCAGGCTGGCTGTCATGCGATGCAACATCGCCGGCCGGAAAAAGCCATGGCGGGTGTCTTCTTCCCGGGACCAGATCAGTTTGACCGGCACTTTCACCCGATAGGCCACCAACGCCGCTTCCTCAATGTAATCCTGGGTCAATCTGCGGCCGAAGCCACCGCCCAGAAAGGTAGTGTGGATGGTCACGTCATCCGGAGAGAGATCGGTGTGTCGCGCAGCGGCTATGCGGCCCAGGTCCGGGGCCTGAGTCGGTGCCCAGACTTCCATGCCACCATCCCGGTACCAGGCAGTCGCATTCATCGGTTCCATGGTGGCATGGGCCAGGTACGGCTGCTCATAATCAGCCTCCACCAGGATTCCCGCCGTTTTCAGAACAGCCTCGGGATCACCGTCCACCCGTTCGTCCTCGCCGGGATCGTCACCGGCGGCCTGACGATAGTGTTCAAACACTTCCGGGTGGGATAACCCGACGGCCTCGGAAAAATCCCACTTAACCTCCAGCGCTTCCTGTGCCTTGCGGGCTCGCCAGTAGCGATCGGCTACTACGGCCACGCCGCGCTCGGTGATGAAGGCATCAAGCACGCCCGGCATGGCCCGAACCTGATCGCGGTTAAAACCGACCGCCAATCCGCCATGTCTGGGGCTTCGGCTCATGACCGCATACACCATATCCGGCAGCTCTACATCTATCCCGTACACCGCCTGGCCGGTGGACTTGGCCTCGGCATCCAGCCTTCCGGCCTGCTGACCGATGTATTTCCACTGGGAGCGGGGTTTCAGGGGCACATCACCACGGATCACCTCTTTGTCCCTTTCAGCCCCAGTTCATCCCGCAGCACCCATAACAACGGGGTATCCGGCTCGACATCCAGCGAATGCTGGCGACCGTTCACAGTCAGCGTGAAAGCCATTCCGTGCTCCTTATCATGTTATTGTTTTGGCAGGTTCGGCGCGTTTTACCGCCACGCCTTTACTTGACGACGTCTTCGCCATCCTTGTTTACCCAGATCTTGCGCTCACCGGTCTCCAGCTTGCCATTGGAATCCCACACTTCACGGTCCTGGGTCGCACTTTCCACTTTGCCGTTATCGTTCCAGATTACCCGGTCTTTACAGCCGGCCAGTGCCAGAACAGAGATCAGAGCCACAAAAATCAAACGCATCGCAATTCTCCCGATTCAGTGTTTCCGTCGTAGCGAATGAACCAGACGATTCCTTATCTGGAACCATGAATTTCCCGATTATGCTGTTTTTCCCGATCATTTTTCCTGACCATTACGTAAACCGCGCCGGTGCCACCGTGGTGTTTCTTTGCCGAATGAAAGGCCAGAACGTTGTCCAGCTCTGGCAACCACTTCGCCAGGTAGCTCTTGAGCTGGGCGATGCCATCGGGATTACGCTCGCCCTTGCCGTGCAGGATGATCACCGAGCGTAAACCGTAATGTAGGCAGTCGTTGATAAAACCGAACACTTCCCGGCGGGCTTCCTCCACCGTCATGCGATGCAGGTCCAGCCGGGCCTCGATCGGGTACTGGCCGAGACGTAGCTTGCGGAAAACGCCGTGCTGCACGCCGGGGCGCTGCCAGCTGAGAATGTCGTGTGCCGTCAACGGCTCTACTATATCGGACGTCAGCGGGTTCAGGTCTCGCACCGGCTTTTCAACCGCCGCCCTCTGGCGTTCAAGGTGCCCCGGCGTCAACTCCTTGGGCACCGACACTTCCGCCCGGTTCGGTTTGCGTATCCGCTGCACATCCTTCATTTCTTCCAGAAAGGCAAGGCGTTCATCTTTACTGGTCATGGCACTAACTGATTCCGGATTGACGAGTATCAGAACTCTATCACCGCACCGGTCTACCATAAAGAAAAGCTCTGCGACGAAAATCGTAGAGCCCCTCCGGGTTCCGCTGAACTACACTGCAAGCGGAGAATAATAACGATGGAGCTCCCCTGAACCTGGCTCCCAAGCTTACGGATCGCGATATGGCCGCAGCAAATCAGGACACAACCCGCCCTCAGAACACCCGAGCGATTATGTCATTCCTGAGGGAACATGCCCCGTTCTCCAGCATGGACGACACCCATCTGGCCCATTTTGCCGAGCATGCGACCCTGAGGTTTTACGCCGATGGCGACGAAGTGCTCTCGCCCGACGATGGTGTGGTCAAACGCTTCTACGTGGTCAAGCAGGGGCGTATCCGGGGTGAGCGCCATAATGAAAAAGAAGGCCGGGCAGAAACCACCTTTGAAATCAGCCAGGGCGAGTGCTTTCCGCTCGCGGCACTGATTGGCGAGCGCCCCACCCGAACCCTGCACAGGGCTTCCGGCGACACCTTTTGCCTTAGTATTGAACAAAACGCCTTCATCACCCTATTTTCCGAAAGTGAACCCTTTCGCGATTTCTGTCTGCGGGGCGTGAGCAGTCTGCTGGACCAGGTCAATCAGCGTATCCAGTCCAAGGCCATGGCTTCCATTGGCTCCAGCAACAGCCTGGACACCCCCCTGGAGCGCTACGCGCTGCGCAACCCGATTGTCTGCTCACCGGATCTGCCGGTTCGCAAGGCCGTAGCCCGGATGCACGAAAATAATGTGGGCAGCATCATTATCACCGATGACAACCGCCATCCCACCGGCATTTTCACGCTGCGCGACCTGCGCACCATGATCGCTGAAGAAAAAGGCCCCCTCGACACGCCTATTCGTCAGGTGATGACGGGCAACCCCTGTCGCCTACCCGCCACAGCGGACGCCTTTGAGGCGGCAATGCTGATGGCGGAACACCATTTTGCCCATCTGTGTGTGGTCGACGAAGAGGACCGCCTGATTGGCGTGGTATCCGAGCGGGATCTGTTCTCTCTTCAGCGGGTAGACCTGGTCAACCTGGCCCGAACCATCGGCACCGCCACCCACTTGCGCACTCTGGTCAGCCTTCGCTCCGATGTCTCGAGGCTGGTCGATGCCATGCTGGCCCACGGCGCGGATTCCGGGCAGGTGGTGAAGATCATTACCACCCTGAACGATGTCACCGTGCGCAGGGTACTCGAACTCAACCTCAAGAAGAACGACCCCGGCATTCCGTTTACCTGGCTTACCTTTGGCAGTGAGGGCCGCCAGGAGCAGACCCTGCTGACCGACCAGGACAACGGCATTCTGTTCGAAACGCCGGAGGGCATGACCGAAGACCAGGTGCGTGAAAAATTGCTGCCCTTTGCCCGCAAGGTCAACGACGAACTGGCGGAGTGCGGGTTTACCCTGTGCAAAGGCAACATCATGGCCAGCAATCCCAAACTCTGCCTGAGTGACCGGGAATGGGACGACTGGTTTATCCGCTTTATTGATGCTTCTACCCCGCAGAACCTGGTCTACTCATCCATATTCCTGGACATGAGAGCGGTCTTTGGCCCGACTGAGCCGCTCCATCGCCTGCTGGAGAAGGTGCTTCAACGCATCCGCAAGAACGCCCTGTTCCAAAAGATGCTCGCCGGCAACGCCCTGCAGCGAAAACCACCTCTGACCATGTTCCGGAACTTCCGCTATCTGAACGACGAGAAGAAACACTCGCTGGACCTGAAACGTCAGGGGCTGGCGCCTTTTGTGGAATCCGTACGGGTGTTCGCGCTGGCCCACGGGGTGGCAGCCGCCAATACCCTGGAGCGCATTGACGCCCTGGCCCGAAAAGACATTTTTGACGCCAAGGATGCCAACGCCTGGAAGGAAGCCTACAGCCTGATTCAGGCCATCCGTATGCGTGCTCATCAGGAGATGCTCGACCGGGGGGAGGAACTGACCAATTACATCGATCCGGACGACCTGAATCCTCTGGACCGGCGCATACTTCGCGAGTCTTTCCGCCAGGCCCAGCGGCTCCAGCAGAAACTCGAAGTCACGTACCAACTATAGGCCCGCACACAGATCATGCTGGAATACATCAAACAGTGGCTGGCCCAACGGCGTGGCGGTACGGTCGGCGATCACGATGCCGCCAACCTGCCCAGCCCGAAAACCGTTGCCGACCAGCCCCTGTCCCGGAGCCGGCTGATTGTCCTTGACCTTGAGACCACCGGCCTGAACGCATCCAAAGATGAAGTGATCGCCATCGGAGCGGTTGCCATCGAAGGTGGCGTCATCCACCTGAAAGACCAGTTTGACCTGATTCTGCGTCGCCCCGAACTGGACATCCGGGAAACCGTGCTGATCCATGGCATCGGCCCCGAAGCCCTGACTCAGGGCTACGAAACCCAGGATGCACTGCTCTACCTTCTGGAATGGATGAACGGTGATCCGATTCTCGCCTACCACTCCGCCTTCGACCAGAAGTTCCTCGAAAAAACGCTGAAAAGCCAGTTGGGCTACACCCTGCCCCACGTCTGGATGGATGTTGCCGAGCTGATGCCGGCGTTCTTCCCGAAAGCAACGATCAAAGGGCGCGGCCTGGACGACTGGGCGGATGTATTCGGCCTGGAAATTAGTGAACGGCATCACGCTGCGGCAGATGCGATGGTAACGGCCGAATTGACCCTTGCAGCGCTCAATATGGCTCAGAAGAAAGACATAAAAACCCTGAAAGAACTGGTCGATAAACTGCATTATCAACGCCGTTTAC
>JAJUKC010000120.1 GCA_029264995.1 Marinobacter sp.
CCGTGCCGGTGATGCGCCGGCCAATGCCCTGGCCAGGCGCCTTCGGGAACTGCCGTTCAACGTGGGCCGCCTGAAAACCGGTACACCGCCGCGTATTGACGCCCGCACCGTGGATTTCTCCGCGATGCAGCAGCAGTGGGGAGACGATCCGACACCCGTGATGTCGTTTATTGGCAGCCGTGCCGAACATCCGGAGCAGATCTGCTGTTACGTGACCCGCACCACCGAAGAAACCCACGACATTATCCGCAGTGGGTTTGACCGCTCACCCATGTTCGCTGGCAACATCGAAGGCGTGGGCCCGCGCTATTGCCCGTCCATCGAGGACAAGGTCAACCGCTTTGCCGACAAGGATTCGCATCAGATTTTCGTCGAGCCCGAAGGCCTGACCACCAACGAGCTGTACCCGAATGGTATTTCCACCAGCCTGCCGTTTGATATCCAGCTCAAGGCCGTGCGTTCGATTCCTGGTTTCGAGAACGCCCACATCCTGCGCCCGGGCTACGCCATCGAGTATGACTACCTGAACCCGCAGGACCTGCGCCACACCCTGGAAACCAAGTTTATCCAGGGCCTGTACTTTGCCGGCCAGATCAATGGCACCACCGGTTACGAAGAAGCCGGTGCCCAGGGCTTGCTGGCGGGCATCAACGCCTCGCTGCGGGCCCAGGACAAGGAAGAGTGGTACCCGCGCCGGGATGAGGCCTATCTGGGTGTACTGGTGGACGACCTGATCACCATGGGCACCCAGGAGCCCTACCGTATGTTCACCAGCCGTGCCGAATACCGGCTTATCCTGCGGGAAGACAACGCCGACCTGCGCCTGACCGAAACCGGCCGCAATCTGGGCCTGGTGGACGACGAGCGCTGGCAGAAGTTCAGCGAGAAGTGCGAAGGCATTGCCAAAGAGCGTAGCCGCCTGGAAAGCACCCGTATCCATCCGAACACCGAGGCGGGTGAGCGAGCCAATGGCTACCTGAAACAGCCGATGACCCGTGACCAGTCTCTGGCGGAGCTGCTGCGCCGTCCGGAGATTGTCTACGATCACATCGCCGAGATCGGGGCCGAACGGGCGGAGGACCCGAACGTGGCCGACCAGGTGGAAATCGAGATCAAGTACGAAGGCTACATCTCCCGCCAGGCGGATGAGATCGAGCGCCTGCGCAAGAACGAGAACACCGCATTGCCGCTGGATCTGGATTACGACGTCATCGGTGGCCTGTCCAACGAAATCAAGCAGAAGCTCAAGGACGTGCGCCCGGAAACGGTGGCTCAGGCGTCCCGTATCCAGGGTGTGACCCCGGCGGCGGTCAGCCAGATTCTGGTGCATCTGAAAAAGCGCGACCTGTTGAAAAAGCAGAGCGCCTGAGATGAGTTATCCACAGTGGCCCGGCCAGCTTCGGGACGGCCTGGCGGCCATGAACCTGTCTTTGTCCGACAGCCAGCAGCAACAGTTGGTGGCTTTTCTGGCTCTGCTGAACAAGTGGAACAAGGCCTACAACCTGACCGCCGTGCGGGATGAGCGGGTCATGGTATCCCGCCAGTTGCTGGACAGTCTGAGCATCCTGCCCTGGGTGACCACAGACCATTTGCTGGATGTGGGCGCCGGCGGCGGCCTGCCGGGTATTCCGCTGGCCATTGTGTTCCCGGAAAAACGCTTTACTCTGCTGGACAGCAACGGCAAGAAAACCCGATTCCTGAATCAGTGTGTGCTTGAGCTCGGGCTGGACAACGTTGAAGTTATCCACGGCCGGGCGGAAGACTGCCAGCCCGATCAGCCCTTCTCCCAGATCAGCAGCCGGGCCTTCACCGCGCTGGAAAATCTGGTGACCTGGTGTGGTGGTCTGCTCGCGAATGACGGCGAGTTCCTTGCCATGAAAGGCCAGTATCCGGATGATGAAGTAGCTGCCCTTCCGGCGGGCTGGCAGGTAGAATCCAGCCATTCCCTGACCGTCCCCGGAGCCGACGGCGAACGGCATTTACTGATCGTCGCCCGGGCTGAACGACACCGGTAACCCTCAACAGCAGGAGGCAAAGCATGGCGCGCGTGATTGCAGTGACCAATCAGAAAGGCGGTGTGGGCAAAACCACCACCTGCGTCAATCTTGCCGCGTCTCTGGCGGCCACCAAGCGCCGGGTGCTGCTGGTAGATATGGATCCCCAGGGGAATGCCACCATGGGCAGCGGTGTGGATAAAAATTCCCTGGAGCTGTCCGGATACGATGTGCTGACCAAACGGGCTACTCCGGCGGACGTGATCGTCCACGCTGAAGCCTCCGGTTTTGATCTGCTGCCCGCCAACGGTGACCTGACCGCCGCCGAAGTGGAGCTGATGAACGAGATTGGCCGGGAACACCGGTTACGGCTCACCCTCAACACCGTTCGGGAAAACTACGACTACATCCTGATTGATTGCCCGCCTTCGCTCAGTCTGCTGACCGTGAATGCCCTGTCCGCCGCGGATTCGGTACTGATCCCGATGCAGTGTGAGTATTATGCCCTGGAAGGGCTGGCGGCACTGATGAACACCGTTCAGCAGATTCAGGAAACGGTCAATCCCAATCTGGAGATTGAGGGTATCCTGCGCACCATGTACGACCCCCGCAATAGTCTGACTCTGGATGTCTCCGGTCAGCTCAGTGAATATTTCGGTGACAAGGTTTACCGGGCGGTGATTCCCCGTAATGTCCGGCTGGCAGAAGCGCCCAGTTACGGCATGCCGGCACTCAAGTATGATCGGGTGTCCAAAGGTGCGGTGGCTTATCTGGCGCTGGCTGGCGAGATGGTACGCCGGCACGGATCGAAAAAGACATCGCCCGCGGTTGCGGTGTAACATAGATCGCCGTCAGGCAACCATGCACCCACTATTTCAACAGGAAGAATGACAACTACCATGGCGGCGAAGAAGCGAGGCTTGGGCGAACGGGGACTGGGGGCACTGCTCCAGGGCTCGAAGGTGAATCTCAATCAGGAGACCAGTGATCACGATGGTGAACTGCGTGAGATCCCGGTCGACCTGATCCAGCGTGGCCGTTATCAGCCGCGCCGGGATATGGACCCCGCCGCTTTGCAGGAACTGGCCGACTCCATTCGTCAGCAGGGCGTGATGCAGCCAGTCGTGGTGCGTCCGGTTTCGGAAGGCCGTTATGAACTGATTGCCGGTGAGCGCCGCTGGCGTGCCACCCAGCTGGCAGAACTGGACCGCATTCCTGCTATTATCCGCGATGTCCCGGATGAAGCCGCCATTGCGATGGCGCTGATCGAGAACATCCAGCGCGAAAACCTGAACCCCATTGAAGAAGCCTTCGCCCTGCAGCGCCTGCAGGACGAGTTCGGCCTGACCCAGGCTCAGGTGGCCGAAGCGGTGGGCAAGTCCCGAACGACGATCACCAACCTGTTGCGGTTGATCGGCCTGACCGAAGACGTAAGGGTAATGCTGGAGCATGGTGATCTGGAAATGGGCCACGGCCGTGCCATGCTTACCCTGCCACCGGAGCAGCAGATGCAGGTGGCCCGTCAGGTGGTCGCCAAATCGCTGTCGGTACGCCAGACTGAAGCCCTGGTGCGCCGGGTTCAGCAGGAAAAACCGGAAGACAAAGACAACACCAAGCCGGCTCTTGATCCGAACATCCGGGCCTTGCAGGACGATCTGTCTGACCGGCTCGGTGCCCGGGTGTCGATCAATCATGGTAAACGCGGCAAAGGCAAGCTGGTGATTGAGTACAGTTCACTGGACGAGCTCGACGGCATTCTTGGCCACATCCGTTAGTCGGTCCGATAAAACCTGAAAATCATCCTAAAGTCCCGTCTGGTGCCGGAAACACCACATGTGGTTGTGGTGATCGATGAGCAACACAACCTGTGTAAAACTTCAGGTTTCGGCGGCAAAATCTGCTCACTTTTTCGCCAATTTTTCCGTGCGGTTATGTTGAACACCTATCGGTTAACACATATAATTCCGCGCGCTTGGAATGACAGCTGGTGATATGAACCGTTCTTCGAGAGCCATCACGTACGTACCACTTGGCAAGTGGTTGATTATAGAGATGGCGGTTCTGCTGATTCTGAGCCTGTTGTGGTTGTTGGAAAGTCGTTTGGCCGGGTATTCCGCCCTCATTGGCGGTCTTATTTTTGTCATACCAAACGCGTACTTTGCTCACCGCGCTTATCGTTATCAGGGTGCCCGACAGATGCACCTGGCAGTGAGCAACATATTCAGGGCAGAGAGCATCAAGCTGGCCCTTACCGCAGTGTTTTTTGCGGCCGTTTTCACTTTAATGGAGCCAGTCCACGTACCGGCTCTGTTATTCACTTTTGCTGTGATGGTTGTGTTGGGTACGGCATTGCGCTGGCTCATCCGGCCGCGACCACAGCGATGACTGGACGAGAGCAGTATGGCAGCTGATACCCCAGTAGAGTATATAAAACAC
>JAJUKC010000142.1 GCA_029264995.1 Marinobacter sp.
CCGCGACGCCATGAACCTGCTGTTCAACCACTGCCACGACGAACTCAAGCGCGGCATCGAGCGGGAATACGTCACCGGTAACAACGACGCCGACGGTCCCTTCCTGATCGAGTGGGCCAAGGAACACTACCCGGACCAGGTCGATGCCCTCACCCAGCGGCTGACCAACTGGGGCGGCAACTCCTCCGGCGTCAATATCTCCAATATCGACAACCTGGGCGTGGTACACCCGGACACCTTCTGGTGGGATCACAACCTGGGTAATGTTCGGGAAACCCCGTTCTCGAAGATCTGGTCGGAAACCACCGACCCGCTGATGCAGGGCTTCCGCCAGCATCCCCGCCCGGTGAAAGGCCGCTGCGCGGACTGCAAATACCTGAACATCTGTAACGGCAACACCCGGGTACGGGCTTACAACGTGTCTGGCGACTTCTGGGAGGAAGATCCGGGCTGCTATCTCACCAACGAGGAAATCGGAGTGGTTGATACCACGCCCCGACGGATCGCCGCTCCGGTGATCGAAATCCCGGTTCACAATCTTTAAGGAACGACGCCATGACCACAAACCCGCGAAAGAAATGCCTGGTGGAGTTCCAACTTGCGGAGCAACCTCTGCGGCCGGGAGAAGTTGCTATTGTCGGTGCCGGGCCGGGTGACCCCGGGTTACTCACGCTGCGCGCGCTGATGCTGATTCAGCAGGCCGATGCCGTTGTTTATGATCGCCTGGTTTCCCCGCAAATCATGGAACTGGTGAACCCCCGTGCTGAACGCATTCATGTGGGCAAGGCCAGCGGGTGCCACTACGTACCCCAGGAAGAAACCAACGAACTGCTGGTGCAACTGGCCATGAAACAGCGGCGGGTAGTGCGCCTGAAAGGCGGCGATCCATATATTTTTGGCCGCGGCGGAGAAGAAGCCGAGTTCCTGGTGGACAATGACATCGATTTCCAGGTGGTGCCTGGCATTACCTCTGCGGCGGGCTGCGCCTCTTACTGCGGCATTCCGCTGACCCACCGGGATTATTCCCAGAGCGTGACCTTCGTCACCGGTCACCGCAAGGCCGACCAGACTCTGGAACTGAACTGGCCAGTACTGGCCGCACCGGGGCAGACCCGGGTGTTCTACATGGGCCTGCACAATGCACCGACCATTGTTCGCGAGCTGACTGCCCACGGCCTTTCAGAAAACTGCCCGGTGGCTCTGGTGGAACGCGGCACCACACCACTGCAACACATGACGGTCACCACCCTGAAAGACCTGGTAGACACCATTGATCGGGAAGACTTCCAGCCACCCACCCTGATTATTGTGGGCGAGGTGGTGCAACTGGCGGACAAGCTGGCCCGCCCGGCCCAGGCAGGATGGAACAGCGCCCTGACCGAGCCTGCCGTCACCGCCGGCCAACGGCCCGCCTGAACGCAAAACGTTATCCGACCAACCGGGAGCTGTAGCTGGTGAACCTGAACCAAGCCCGAGTAAACCTGAACACCATCCTGCTGATCGCTGGCGCCCTGATCACAGGCCCGGCCCTGGCCGAACAGGCTAACAACCACAGCACAGAGACTCTCTACCTGCAGCAATGCGCAGCCTGCCACGGCCCGGACAGGCTGGGCGGCATGGGCCCTGCGCTGCTGCCGGAGAACCTCGGCCGGCTGAAAAAAGCCGAGGCCGAGCAGGTCATCCGGGAGGGACGACCGGCCACTCAGATGGCTGGCTATAAAACCATCCTCAACGACCAGCAGATCGCGGCGCTGACCGACTTCATCTATCAGCCCCCGAGCCATGAGCTGAAATGGGGCGAGGCGGAAATCCGCAGCAGCCGGCAGGTCAGCCACCCCCAGGGCTCACTGCCGGATGAGCCAGTGTTTGAGGCGGACCTGATGAATCTGTTCCTGGTGGTGGAGATTGGTGATCACCATGTCACCCTGCTCGATGGCGACAAGATGGAGCCCATCCACCGCTTCCCCAGCCGCTTTGCCCTGCACGGCGGCCCCAAGTACAGCCCGGACGGCCGCTACGTGTACTTCGGCTCCCGGGATGGCTGGATTACCAAGTACGACATCTACAACCTGAAAGTGGTGGCCGAAATTCGAGCCGGCATCAACATGCGCAACATCGCGGTTTCCGCTGACGGCAACTATGTGCTGGCCGCCAATTACCTGCCCCACTCCATGGTGCTGTTCGACGCCGCCAATCTGGAGATGCTGGATTTTATCCCCGTTGAAAACGATACCGGAGAGAGCTCCCGGGTAAGCGCCGTCTACGCCGCGCCGCCCAGAAGCAGCTTTATCGCTGCACTGAAAGACATTCCCGAAGCCTGGGAAATCACCGTCGAAAACCGCGAGGCAAAGGTGCGCCGAATGGCCACCGACACCCTGCTGGACGACTTCTTCTTCGACCCGGGCTACCAGCACCTGATCGGCGCTGCACGGGATGGCAAGCACGGCGTAGTGATCGACCTGGATACCGGCAA
>JAJUKC010000096.1 GCA_029264995.1 Marinobacter sp.
CGGCGCTACCTGGGGCTGCGGGCGCCGTTCTGGCACATGGACCGGCGCGAGGAGAATGGCCGGGTGATTTTCCCTCTGGTGGCCAATGCCGATCCGGGAAGGATTCATGCCTTCGTGGTGGAGGCCATGCTGGTGGGATTCATCCACATGCTGGAACAGTTGCTGGAAGCGGTGCCGGAGGGGGCACAGCTGCACTTCCGGCAACCGCCGCCGCCCCATGCCATGGCGTTGAGGGGGGACGTGCCGGTGCCGGTCCGCTTCAATCAGGATGAGGACGCGCTGGTTTTGCCGCGAGCGCTGCTGTCGGTGGCGCCACTGTTGGCGGATCCACAGACCGCGGCCCTGGCGCGGGAACAATGCGAGGCAGAGGTCAGCCGCTGGCGTTCGGAACAGGAGGGGCCCCTGGCCGAGCGGGTGAGGGTGGTGCTGCGTGATACGCCGGCGCCATTACCGGACCTGGCGGCCATGGCGGAACGCATGGCGGTGTCGGCAAGGACGCTGAAACGGCATCTCCAACAGGCAGGGTCAAGCTATCGGCAAGTCCAGGACGCAGTGCTTTACGAACGGGCGCGGGCGCTGCTCAAGGATCGCCATCAGCGGGTCAGTGATGTGGCCTATGCGTTGGGCTACAACGACGTGGCGAACTTTTCCCGGGCGTTCAAACGCTGGAGCGGGGAGACGCCGAAACAGTACCGGAACGGTAGACACTGACACCATCCTGGCGGCGACCCTGCAATCGAATGACCAGCCCTCGAACCGATCCCCTTTTCGCGTGGTCCAAAAGGAAGGAAAAAGGGGTAAAGCGGAATGCGAATTCTTCTCGTGGAAGACGACGAATTACTGGCTGACGGGTTGGTGAGGGCATTGCGGCATGACGGCTACACCGTGGATCACATCGGACGCGGTGATCTGGTTTCGTCGGCGGTCGCGGATGGGCACTTTGATGCGGTGTTGCTGGACCTGGGGTTGCCTGGCGAGGATGGATTGAGCGCCTTGAAGCGATTGCGCGAACGCCGGGACCCGGTGCCGGTGATCATTATCAGCGCACGGGACAGGCTCGATGATCGCATTCTCGGGTTGGATGCCGGTGCCGACGACTATCTGATCAAGCCCTTTTCGGTGGACGAACTGAGAGCCCGTCTGCGTGCCCGTCTTCGCCGTGGTAGTGAGCCGGCACGTACCGTATTGCGAGCGGGTACCCTGACTATCGATCCGGACGCGATGACGGTGCAGCGGGACGGGGAACTGCTCCATCTGCCGAGGAGGGAGATGGCGTTACTGATGGAACTGGCCAGGCAACCCGGGCGGGTATTCGGCCGCGATTACCTGGAGCAGGCGCTGTATGGGTGGAGTGACGAAGTGGAAAGCAATGCGCTCGAAGTACATGTGCATCATCTGAGGCGCAAATTGGGAAACAGCCTGATTCGCACCGTGCGTGGCGTGGGCTATGCTCTCGCTCTTCCTGATGACAGTGACCGCGCCTGATGTTTTCCATTCGCCGCTTCCTGATGACGACGCTGATTGCCCTGATCCTGGGCAGCGGAATGCTGCTGGTGTGGGGGACCTATCGAACGCTCTATCATGAAATGGATGAGCAATACGACGCGGAGCTGGTGCAAAGTGGCCGTCTGATGGCGGCATTCTGGCGGGATGGCCATCCCCCGCAACCGGAGATCGCCCAGCTTGAACCCCGTGAACACCGCTATCAACGATATTTCGTTTATCAGCTTTGGCGTGACGAAGAACTGATCCTGGCTAGCAGTGGTGCACCGGAGCGTGCTCTGCTGCCTCTGGACAATCCGGAGGAAGGAGGCAGGTATCGGGAGACAGGTGGCTGGCATGCCTACGCATTGCCGTTGTCCGGCGGTCGTTGGGTGGTGGTGGCGGAGAGCGACAAGGCACGCCGCTCGCTGGTGTCCAATACCGCCATCACATTGTTGACGCCCTATGTATTGACCGTCCCGGTGATCCTGCTGCTGGTGTGGCTGGCGATTCGCCGGGGGTTGGGGCCTCTGACCCCCCTGGCGAGGTCCGTGGAGAGTCGGGACGCGGATAACATGGCGCCGATTCGTCAACGACCGGTTCGGGAGTTGGCGCCGCTCACCGACGCGATAAACACACTTCTGGCACGCCTGGTGAACACCCTGGAACGGGAAAAGCGATTTACCGCTGACGCCGCTCATGAATTGCGGACACTGCTGATGGCGCTCCGGCTCCACGCTGATAACGCGACTGAGCTGAATGATCCGGCGGATGTGGCGGCTTCCATGACCCAACTGAGAAAAGCGGTGGACCGGGCGGCAAGAACCGTCGAACAATTACTGCTTCTGGCACGTCTGGACCCGCAATCGGTGTCGGCGCAACAGCATTGTGATGCGGTTGCCGTGGCGAGGGACTGTGTGGCGCTGGTGGCTCCCCTCGCGGAACAGCAGGGGCAAACAGTGACGCTTAAGGCGCCGCCACAGGCCTGGTTGGGGTTGCCCGCGGAAACGGCGGACATGTTGATGCGTAACCTGTTGGACAACGCCTGCCGTTACTCTCCCCCCGGCACCGACGTTACCGTGGATATCAGCGAGGGCGACGGGAATGTCAGGATCGAGATCAGCGATGGCGGTCCGGGGCTTACCGAGGAACAGCAGCGTCGCTTCAGCGGACGCTTCAGTCGCGGACGGCAGGATGTCCCCGGGGCCGGTCTGGGACTGTCCATTGTCGAACGCATTCTCTCCATCCATGGGGGCGCGTTGCGATTTCGTCTGCGCTCATCCGAGCGGCCGGCCGCCGCCGTGCTGACATTGCCGGCCGCCGGTGGTTCCCGTTGACTACTCGTCCAATGATGTCAGCTTCGCCTGAATTTCGCCGCGCCGGCCTTCGTCGGCGAGGGGGCGCCGCGGTCTGGCCGGAGCCTGTAACGCGGTGTTGAAGTAACGGCGGGCGCCGGCCTTGTCTCCCTGATCAAGCAGAAAGTCAGCGTAGAAATAATTGCTGTCGATGCCATTCGGATTGATCTCCAAGGCGCGCGTCAGCAATTCCCGGGCCTTGTCATCATCGCCAAAACCCACCGGCCAGCCCGGAACCTGGTAATAGAGGGAGCCGAGCGAGGTCAGGGCGGAGCCGTCCAGGCTGGTCGGATCCTCGGCGATGGCGGCTTCGAATTGTTTGCGCGCTTTCTTGACCAGCGATAGCGCTCCTAGACCGCCTTTGGCGCCGGCCCAGGTGCTGAGTACGATGCCATCCCAGATTTTGGCCTCTGGCCGTTGCGGATGATTTTCGACAAAAAGATGGGTTTCGTTCTGTAGCGTTTCGAACGCTTCGGCGCGTTGATCCTCTGGCAGCTGGTATTGAATTTCCGCCCAGCGTTTCTGGATTGACAGCAACTGATCGTCAAAGGCGTCCGCCCGCGCTTGCCAGGGAAGCAGGATCGCGAGCAGAAGCAATAGACGTGGGATCACAGAGGACGGGATGGTCATGGTGAGGCCGCTCCTTTTTTCAGAAACCGTTGAATGATGGGAAGTTGCTTGCGCAGCGCTTTGTCGACCAGGGCCGGCAACAAGGCATTGATGCGGATGAACAGTTTTTCCGGCCAGCCCAGGAAAGTGGTGGCACGGCGTCCGCTGAGCGCCGAGATGATGTGCTCGGCGACCTTCTCCGGTGCATCCATGTGGTTGCCCAGTTGATGGTTGAGCGCCTCCACTTCGGAGCCGTTCATATCGGTACGAGTGGCCCGGGGGGCTACATAGCGGACGCAAAGGCGGGTGTCTGCCAGCTCCCGGCGCAACGCTTCAACGAAGCCACGCAGTCCGAACTTGCTGGCACAGTAGGCGCTGTAGCCGGGATAGCCGATGCTGCCGAAGGTGGAACCGACAAACAGCAAGGTACCGCTTCCGCGCCGGTGAAAACCCGGAAGTAACTCGCGCGCGACGACCATGGCACTGCGTAAATTGACGTCGAGTATTTCCCGCAGGCTGAGGTCATCGTTCCCTTCCGCGGAGACGAATCGATTGACGCCGGCGCAATGGATCATGCCATCGGGGAGTCCGTGCCCGGTAATCACCTGCTTCAGCTGCGCGCCGAGATCCTGGGCAGCCAGATCCAGCCTCACCGGGATGACGCGGGAGCCCCCGGGCCACTGATGAAGCGGCTGCGGTTGACGCACGGCGATGATGACGGTGGCTCCCAGATCCACCAGCCGGTCGAGTACCGCGCGGCCAATCCCTCCGCTGGCGCCAATCAACAGCCAGGTCTGATCATGCAGGCTGTTCATGGCGGGACTCCTGCTGCAACTGACCCGGGGCGGTGATCGGTATTTGATGCAACATCTCAGCGTAGAGACGGTAGACGACACGGCTGGCGTGGATTACCGCCTGCTGATCAACGGTATCCGTGATGCCGTTCATCAGTTTTGTGAAGAACCGAAAGTGTTCCTGATCGAGCGCGCCGTGGGAATATAAGTAGCTGAACGCTTCCTTGGGTAGATGGAGGCTTTTCTGCACTTGCTCTCCCAGTGGAGTGGCGAGAGCGATGCTGGTGCCTTCCAGAACATGAACCATGCCGAAAAATGACACCGGGTTGCCGCGCTGGATGATGTCGTAGAGCCAGGAGACCATCAGCTCGATGGGGAGATCCGGTCGGCCATGGCGTATCGCTTCGGCGTCCGCTCCGGTGGCCTGGAGGTCATTGAGGATCCACTCCTGGTGTCCGTATTCGTCCTGGATGTATTCCACCAGAGCTTCCCTAATCCATTCCAGGCGGGCCGGCAAACGCGAACCGCAGGCCATCATCAAGGGTACGGTGTGTTTGACGTGGTGATAGGCCTGGCCGAGAAAGTAGCGGTAGCTGTCCAGGTTGAAACGACCTTCGGGGATCGCGGCCAGTACCGGCGCGCGCAATAGATGCGCGCGAGCCTCCTCGGTCTGTTGTTGCAGAGTGTCAAAGAACATTTGGGGCACCTCTTGGTGTCATGCGAGAGAAGCGTCGACCGGCGTGGCCAGTCGGGTGGGGTAACGTTGCAGGATGGCGTCGCGCCTTGGGCGGCCATTGGTGGTGGCCAGACCATTCTCGGGGGAGAAGGGGGCATCGGCGATGATGAAGGTGCCGATCCGGGCATAATCCGGCAGCGACGGATTAATGTCGGCGATCTGCTGCTTCAAGTGACTGAGTTCGGCGTGAGGCATGGGCACGATGACCGCGGTGAGATGCGGTTCGCCGTCGCCCTGAACCACCAAGCTTCGTATGCTGTCGCAGCGCTGAAAGGCGCTCTCAACCCACTCTGGATTGACGTTGCGACCAAAGGTGGTGATCAGCAGGTTTTTACGGCGGCCATTGACGTACAGGAAGCCATCCTGGTCATAGTGGCCGAGATCCCCGGTTGCCCAATGATCGCCGACGGGCTGATGTAGATAGCCGGTCATGACAGCCCCGGACACCTGAATCTCGCCATTACCGTCGATGCTGATGCGCGCGTGCTCAAGAGGCCGACCGACGCTGCCGGGTCGGTCCGCGCCAGGCAAATTCAGAGCCACCACGGACCCGCATTCGGACAGGCCGTAACCTTCATAGACCGGCAGGCCGAGCTCACGGGCCTGTAACAACAGTGCCGGATCGACCTTGCCGCCGCCGACCGCGATGAAGCGGAAGCTGTCCGGCATCGGCAATCCCCTGGAGGCCAGCATGGTCAGTACCCGAAGCAATTCCGGGACCAGAATCAGGCTTTGCGGGCGCCACTGCTGTAGCGAGGTATAGAAGGTCCCGGGATTGAGTTGCGAGCTGCCGCCGAAGCCGAGCGTGTCCAGCGCAGGCAATAACACACAAGCCCCCAACGACAGGGGAACATATATACCTGCCACGTTTTCCAGCAGAGTGGCCAGCGGCAGCACGCACAGATGGCGATCGCCGGCATGGGGCGCCAAAGCATTGGCGAGGGCTCGAACGGTACGATCCAGATGGTCGGAGCTTAGACAAACCCCCTTGGGCTGGCCGGTGCTGCCGGAGGTGAAAGTGATTTTGCTAACGTCGCCCCATGCCTCGCCCGGAGGGGCTCCGGTGGCGGAAAGGATGCCCGTGTCACCGTCATAGACGGCATCCAGGGCGGCATCCTGGAATATGTGTTCCCGCTGTCCCTTGCTGAAGAAGGGGGGGACCGGCACTACGGTCAGTCCCCGGTGTTGGGCGGCCAGATCCGCCGTCAACCAGCCGATACAGTTGCCGCCGGTCAGTGCCAGACGCCCAACACCGTGGTCGCCGAGTGCCGCTGACAATTCGGTAATCTGTCGCCAGAGCGTCGCGTAGGTAAGACTATGGTCGCCGTCGTCGACGGCGATCCGGTCGGGGCAGCGCGTGGCGTGTGCATGGATTTGTTCAAGCAACCACGTCATGGCGGACCTCCCTGCCGGTGATCCATCCGGCTTGAACCAGACGATCATGTCCGAGGGCCACCTGGCCGGCCATCACCTGTGGATCGTGGTCGTAATAGCGTCCCCAGCACTCATGGCCACCGTTCAATCGGCCGGGTTCGGCGGTGGTGAGGGCAACAGGGCCAAGTCCCAGGCGGTGGAAGATGTTCCGTACCTGGCGCGTGGCGGTGAACGCGATCCAATCACCCTGAAGGTGGGGCAATAGGGCGGTCACCGCGATGAATAACAGTCGACCAGTACCGGAGCCGTCCGCGGCGAGACTGGAAATCTCGATGATGTGGTCACGTGATACCGGTACCCCGGCAAGCAGCGTGATGCAGTGTTCCAGCGGCTCCGGCAGGTACTGTTCCAGGAACACGCTCTGGCCGGCGGCGCGAGTCAGGCCGGCGGCGGCGCGGCAATGGCCCTGGTCGTCTTTCAGCACCACAAGGAATGGGGCGTTAACGCGTGGCCGGGCGCCATAGCTCAGCCAGTAGCGGCGACGGATAAAAGCCGCGCCATGCCGATAGTCAGTGTCACCCCGGCGTGTGAGGGACACCTGCAACGGCACGCCGCGCAGGGTCAGCCGGCGCTGCAGAGCGTCTTGGGGGTTGAAATGAGAGAGAGACTGGCACATGGAAGGACTCCCGCTTTGAGAGTCCCAGTTGGCCGGGTCAAGTTTAACAAGATCTTAAAGATATCCGCTCTAAACGACGAAGACCGGGGTAAGCCCCGGTCTTCGTGTGGCAAACAAGGTGCCGGCCGGCGACCTTACTTGCTGTTGAAGGCTTCCACGGACTTGAGGATTTCCTTCTTGGCGGCTTCGGCGCCGTCCCAGCCGTCCACTTTCACCCATTTGCCGGCTTCGAGATCCTTGTAGTTCTCGAAGAAGTGCTTGATCTGGGCCAGCA
>JAJUKC010000022.1 GCA_029264995.1 Marinobacter sp.
AAGAACCCGAAAGTTCTTAATTCTTGCTCAAGACAAAACTCAATTTCGACGAGTCACTGTCCTGATATTTCGTGTCCGAAATACCTCGGCCAGCGCCCACACGAATTACTTGGTTAACTTTTTAAAGAGCGTTTGAGCCGTTGCTCAATCAAGGCCGCGTATTCTACATCGTTCCGCTGCCTTGTCAACCGTTTATTTTTCGCCGTTTTCGCTTCCGAAAACCGCCGAAAAACTCTCCGGCTTACTGCCTGTTTCGAGGTGCGCATTCTACACTGAACCGCCTTCCTGTCAACCGCTTTCTGAAGTTTTCTGAAACATTTTCGTCAGCGCTTTCAAGCAGTTATCGCTCGGGTTTCGGCTCTTTTCAGTGGCCTGCTCCTCAAGCGAGATGCGCATTCTACAGACCTCAGCCGAGGAGTCAACGGCCAATCTGAAAAAATTTCAGATTGGCCAAAACGCCACGATAATCACTCGACAATGATCACCCGGGCAATCTTCTTTTTACCCGCCTGGATGACACACTCATCCCCTGCTACAAACATGCGCTGGCCTTCAAACTGCTGGCCATCCACATAAACCGCTCCACGCCCAAGCACGTCACGCGCCGCAGCACCGTTCTTTACCAGACCGGCAAGACGCAGAACCGCAGGCATTGGAATCTCGCCCTGACCTTCCAGCGAAACCTCCACGACTGGCACGTTGTCCGGAATCGCACCAAGAGCAACCCGATTACCCGCCGATTTATGAGCCGTCTTTGCGGCCTCCTCATCATGGAAGCGGGTAATCAACTCTTCAGCGAGCACCTTTTTATAGTCCTGAGGGTTTTCGCCGCCGGCAACCGCAGCTTTGAATTGCTCGATCTCAGCCATCGGCCGAAAACTGAGCAACTCGAAGTAGCGCCATAGCAGCTCATCAGGCATGGACAGAAGCTTGGTATACATCTCCCCCGGGGAGTCACTGACACCCACATAGTTACCGAGAGACTTCGACATTTTCTGGACACCATCCAGACCCTCAAGGATAGGGACGGTCAGGATCGCCTGCGGCTTCTGGCCGTAATGCTTCTGCAGAATCCGCCCCATCAAAAGATTGAACTTCTGATCAGTACCACCCAACTCTATATCAGCTTCGAGCGCCACCGAGTCGTAACCCTGTACCAGAGGATAGAGGAATTCATGAATGGCGATTGGCTGCTCGGAGCGATATCGCTTGGTAAAGTCGTCGCGCTCAAGCATGCGGGCAACCGTATATTGCCCGGCCAGGCGAATCATATCCGCCGCCGTCATTTTGCTCATCCACTCGGAGTTGAAGACAACCCGGGTTTTTTCCCGATCCAGAATCTTGAACACCTGCTCTTTATAGGTAATCGCATTTTCGCGAACCTGATCTTCAGTAAGCGGAGGCCGGGTAGCACTCTTTCCTGTGGGGTCACCGATCATGCCGGTAAAGTCACCAATCAGGAAAATAACTTCGTGCCCAAGATCCTGGAACTGGCGCAGTTTATTAATAAGAACCGTGTGGCCGAGGTGCAGATCTGGCGCGGTTGGGTCGAAGCCGGCCTTCACTCGCAGCGGCCGACCTTCTTTCAGCTTTGCAACCAGGTCTTCCTCTGGAATCAGCTCGTCAATGCCCCGTTTGATAATCGCCAGCGCTTCATCTATTGATGCCATGAACCCCTCACCCCGTTTGTGACAATAAAGCGGGTGCCGGTTACAGAGGTCTACAAAAGAAATCTGTGAGTTACCGGCACCCTTGGTACAGTAGAAATGCTCAGAAAACGACCAATCAGAGCATGAAAAGCCCGGGATTATAGCAGCGGCGGCGCAGTTTGTACGACCAGCACAGCCGCTGGACTGTAATGTTGGACACTGTCGCAATTCTGTTATATGCGGTACTCTGTTGGTCTATACTTGACCTGGCGCTTTAATAAGCCGGTACAAATTACTGGATTACCGATTAAAACGGGTGAGCCACGTGCTGAAAACATTCCCCAAAACACACATTACCCTGGCGGCAGCCGCCACGGTAATCGTCTCTGCTGCTGTCCTGATGAGCCCAAGCGCAGACGTTGAAGCCAAGCGGATGAGCTACACTGTCGACCTGGAACAGGGCCTGGTTTCCGGCGCATCCTCACAGGAAGCCAGCACCCAAGCCCCCGGTCCGGAGGCTCAGACAACAAGCGAAACATCTGAAAGCCAGAGCCAACCAATGGCAGCTCAGGCAGACGTTGCACCCGAGCCTGATATTCATTGGCAGGAATTCACCATTAAATCTGGCGATACACTCTCCACGTTGTTCCGGAAAGCCGGATTTAACGACGGCCTGATGCTTTCGGTGATTCACGGTGACGGCGAGGCCGACAAGCTCCAACGCCTTTATGCCGGCGAGGATATCCGGTTCGGCGTGAACTCCGAGGGCGAACTGGTTGCGATTGAACTCCAACGCTCTTTGTTGGAGTCCCTCAAAATCGCGCGCACGGAAGATGGCTTTCTTGGTGAGACCGTCGTTCGCGAACCTGAAGCCAGACCGGCATTCGCCGCAGGCGTTATCGACGGCTCTTTATACCTCTCAGCCAGAGACGCCGGCCTGAATGATCGCCTGACCATGGAACTGGCCGGCATTTTCGGCTGGGACATCGACTTTGTATACGATGTCAGAAAAGGCGACAGCTTCGAAGTGGTTTACGAAGAGCTTTATATTGATGGCGAAAAGTTTGATACCGGCCGGATTCTCTCTGCCCGCTTTATCAACCGGGGAGAAGATAACCTTGCGCTGTTATATACCGATGCGAACGGAGAAAGTGACTACTATTCACCCGACGGCAAGAGCATGCGCAAGGCCTTCCTGAGAGTGCCGATCAACGCCCGGGTCTCTTCGCCCTTCAACCTGCAACGCCGCCATCCGGTTCTCGATGTGGTTCGTCCACACGAAGGTACCGATTATGCGGCACCTCCGGGCACCCCAATCAAGGCCGCCGGCAGCGGCCGGGTGAAGTTCGCCGGCTGGAAAGGCGGCTACGGCCGGACGGTGGTACTGCAGCATGGCGACAATATCACAACGCTTTACGCCCATATGAGCCGTCTGGGCAAAGGCATCAAGAATGGTACCCGGGTCAAGCAGGGCGAAACCATTGGCTATGTCGGTTCATCCGGCATGGTGACTGGCCCCCACCTGCATTACGAATTCCGGATCAACGGTGCGCCGAGAAACTCCAGAACGGTCAAACTCCCCGACGCCAAGCCGGTGCCGGACAGCGAGATGGCAAGGTTCCAGAAGTTCACCGAGCAGCGCCTGGCACAGCTCAACGTGTTCCGCGAAAGCAATCAGCAGCTGGCGCTGGCCTCGGATAACTGAGCATGGACTACTGGCTAGGCCTGATGTCAGGCACCAGCATGGACGCAGTTGATGCGGTGCTGGTGTCTTTCGACACGGACAGCCTGGTCGTCCACGAAACCTTCTCTCTACCCTATACCGACGCGCTGCGCCAGCGATTGCTGCTGGCAACGCGCAACCAGGCAGACCCCGATGAGCTGGGTGAACTGGACTCCCTGGTTGGCCAGCATTTTGCGGAAGCCGGCGCCCAACTGATTAAAAAGTCCGGCGTTGATCCTCAAAAGGTCCGGGCCGCAGGCAGCCATGGCCAGACCATTCGCCACCAACCAACCGGAAACGCCCCCTTTTCCCTTCAGATCGGCAACGCCGCGTGGCTATCCGAACGCCTGGGAATCACCACAGTTGCCGACTTCCGAAGTCGGGACATCGCCGCCGGCGGACAGGGCGCTCCCCTAGTACCCGCTTTTCATCGCTGGCTATTTGCCTCACCCACCCAGGATAGATGCATTCTGAATCTCGGTGGCATTGCCAATATCACCTGGCTGCCCGCCGGATCGAGAAAGCCGGTCGTCGGCTTCGATACCGGCCCGGCCAATGCTTTGCTGGATGCCTGGTGCCTGGACCAGACCGGACGGCATTTTGATGAAGACGGCCACATGGCCAGTGAGGGTGCTACCCATTCCGAGCTGCTTGCCAGCATGCTGTCAGACGCCTACTTCAGCAAACCAGCCCCGAAAAGTACGGGCAAAGAGCGCTTCAATATCGACTGGGTGCGCACGCATCTCCAGCGTTTCGACGAGATCCCCGCCGAGGATGTACAGCGAACCCTGCTACAACTGACGGTGACAACCATTCTCCAGCAGTTACCGCAGGAAAATGCAGACATGGCCGTTTACGCCTGTGGTGGCGGCACCTTCAATCGATTACTGATGAGAGAACTCAAGGTGGGGCTTGGCTCCGCCGCACTGCACACCACGGCGGATCTTGGTCTTGACCCTCAATGGGTGGAGCCGGTGGCGTTCGCCTGGCTGGCTCGACAAAGCATCCTTCAGTTGCCGGGCAACGTGCCCGAAGTCACCGGCGCTTCGGGCGAGAGAATACTGGGCGCAATTTATCCGCCCTGATTCAGATGGAAAATGAGCTGCCGCAACCGCAGGTCGAACTCGCATTGGGGTTCTGAACGACAAACTGTGAACCCTGCAGCCCTTCCTGATAATCAATAGTCGCGCCCACCAGATACTGATAGCTCATTGAATCCACCAGCAGCTTGACGCCATCCCGCTCAATGACGGTGTCGTCCTCTTCCTGGGTTTCATCAAATGAAAAGCCGTACTGGAACCCGGAGCAGCCGCCGCCTGTAACAAAGACGCGCAACTTGAGATCGGGGTTTTCTTCTTCCTCAATCAACTCACGCACCTTCGCGACGGCGTTGTCGGTGAAAAACAACGGCGTGGCCATCTGTTGCTGAACTACACTCAAAGTCTGCCTCCGGCATGGTATTGCTGTCGGGAAATTATGGTATTCCTGACTAAAACAATCAACTATTCGGACTTATCCTCATCTTCAGTCGAGACTGAACCGTCTGCCTGCCTATGTTCATGAGTCAGCAAGCCACTGGTCTCGTCCTTGCGAACCAGGTTACCGTTGACCGAGGCGCCCATCGCCATCTCAATCAGCTGGTAATACACATTGCCGGTGACTACCGCTTTTTCTGCCAGCTCGAGGTGGGCAGAGGCATGCACATCACCCTTTACCTTGCCATTGATGATGATGTGGGGGGCCACCACGTCGCCAACGATTTCTCCCACCTCTGACAAACGTACCACCGCATCGGAGCCTTCTTCGGCCACAACCCGACCCTTGATGGTACCGTCCACGTGAAGGCCACCGGAGAAATGAACGTCGCCCTCAACGGTCGTCTTGCCGGAAATCAGGGTGTCAAAATGGCCGGGGGAACGGCGGGGTTTCTGCTTTTTCTTGCCAAGCATCTCAGTTCTCCGTTAAATCTTTCCAATCAAAGGTTCGTTCAGCCTGAGATGCCTTGCGGCCCTCCGCCTGGGCGACGACCTGAATCTCATAGGGCTCAAAGCTCTCAGGAAGGCGCAGGCTGCCCTCCACATCCTGGAAGTAGCGGAACCGGAATTTCACGCCCAGATCATCAATCTCATCCGACAGATCCCTCAGCGCAATCACCTCTTTCTCGCCATCCAGACGACCGATAACATTCACGGCCACCAGGCCCGAAATATAGCTCTTGTTGTTGCCAACCTGAGTCAGCACCATCTTGAAATCGAAAGTGCCAGACTCCCGGGCCGGGCTCAGCGTAAAACTGTCCACCTGCAGACCCTTGCTGGTTTCCGAAGGCGCCATGATATTGCGGTAGAAGGTAAGGTCCGCCTCCAGCTCCGAGATGCGGGTTTCCAGGCCGACAATCGTGTTTCGTGCCTCTCGCAGTGCCTGCTCGTCGATGGCGCGCCCACGTTCGAGGTTCACCAAGCCCTGGCGTGCCTCCCGGTATTGCTCCCGCAGGTTCTCCACCTCCTCCACCAGTTGCTCGGCAGACGCTTCCGCCGAGCTGAAACGGAAACCGCCCTGGGCGAGCCCGGCGGCATATCCGGCCACAGCCGCAATGACGGTGAATGTCAGCAGAATCAGGCTTCGACGCAACCGATAACCCGGCCGGTGGCGGATAACAACGTATTCATCCGCCGGTTTTCGGGGATCACTCACGGCCCGTCCTCACGGCAGCAGAGCCGGAGCGTTCAGACCCATGGTTTCATCCAGACCGAACATGATGTTCATGTTCTGAACGGCCTGGCCGGCGGCGCCTTTCACCAGATTGTCGATCACCGATGACACAATCACGATGTTGCTGTCTTCCTGGCGGTGTAATGCCATCCGACAGTGATTGGCGCCACGGACACTGCGGGTCTCCGGATGACTGCCAAACGGCATGACATCCACGAAAGGCTCGTCTTTGTAACGCGCTTCATACAGAGCCTGAAGTCGGTCAAAATCCTGCGGGTTTTCAAGCTCGGCATACAGCGTGGCTTCGATGCCGCGGATCATCGGTATCAGATGCGGCACAAAGGTAACACCAACACCTTTGCCTGCGGCGGCCGTCAGGCCCTGGCGGATCTCCGGCAAATGCCGATGCCCGGACGCCCCATAGGCCTTGAAACTCTCGCCTATTTCACCGTGGAGCATGCCAATCTTGCCCTGCCGGCCAGCACCGCTGGCGCCGGACTTGGCATCGGCTATCAGCCTTGCAGGATTGACCAGACCGTGTTCCAGCAACGGCAGGAATCCCAGCTGTACAGCTGTCGGATAACACCCTGGATTCGCAACCAGCTGAGCGTCACGGATGGCCTCGCGGGCCACTTCCGGCAAGCCGTACACCGCTTTCTCGGCCCAGTCGGCACTCTCGTGGGGCATGCCATACCAGTTTGCCCAGGTATCAAGATCCTTCAGGCGGAAATCCGCCGACAGATCGACGACACGAACACCTGAGGCCATCAATTCCGGAACCATGCGCATGGCAACGCCGTGAGGCGTGGCAAAAAACACCAGATCACAGCTCGCCAGCACCGATGCGTCGGGCTCGGAGAACTCAATGTCATAATGGCCTCGCAGGTTGGGATACATATCGGCCACGGGCATACCCGCTTCCGATCGCGAGGTAATGCAGATAACCTCTGCTTCCGGGTGGACGGCCAGAATTCTCAGCAGCTCTACACCCGTGTATCCGGTTCCGCCGACGATGCCTACTTTAATCACTCTTATCTCCAACGTGGTCTGGACAGAATTGGGAAGTCAGGGCACGTAGTCTAACATGATAAACCAAGGACTTATTGCAGCCTGCGGGCCCGCCGTTACAATGTTGTCAGAAATCTGCTGATGATCCCGACACTCCAACCGGAACACCCCGCCAATGCGTAGCATCAGGCAACAGATTACCGAGAATCTGATCCCCGTATTCCGGCGGAAGCTCTCCGGCGTTGATGCGTTACCGCAATTGGCGGTTCTTGGCCTGCTCTCCGGCATTGTGACCGGCGGCGTGATCCTGCTGTTCCGACTCGCTATTGAATGGCCACTGGAGCATTTCCTGCCGGGCCAGGGTTCAGAGAGTTTCGAAGAGCTGGACCTGCTCACCCGCGGTCTTCTGCCCCTGGCCGGGGCTCTGGGGTTGGGCCTTTTTTTGCACAAACTCGCCCTGCACGACCGCAAGGTCGGCATTGTCCATATCATGGAGCGGCTGAACTACCATCAGGGCTACATCTCCTTCCGCAGTGCCATGGTTCAGTTTGTTTCCGGGGTTACCACGGTCATCACCGGGCAATCCGCCGGCCGGGAGGGACCTGCCGTACATCTGGGCGCGGCCTTTTCCAGTCTGCTCGGGCAATGGATGAGGCTACCCAACAACAGCATTCGTACGCTGGTCGCCTGCGGTTGTGCCGCTGCCATTTCCGCCTCCTTCAACACCCCCATCTCCGGCGTGATTTTCGCCATGGAAGTGGTGATGATGGAGTACACCATTGCCGGCTTCACCCCGATTATCCTGGCGGCGGTCAGCGCTGCCATCGTCACCCAGGCGGTTTACGGCACCGAACCGGCGTTCAGTGTCCCGGCACTGACTATGAATTCGCTGCTGGAGATTCCCTGGATTCTCGCCATTGCCGTTATTATCGGCATCGCGGCGGCCGGATTTATCCAACTGGTAGATAGTATGGGCCGTTACCATCACCGCCCGGTGTTGCTACGAATTGCCGTGGCCGGCCTGTTGATGGTGCCCTTCGCCCTGGTCATCCCGGAAACCATGGGCATCGGCTACGATACCGTGAGCGAAACCATTCATGGCGAACTGGGATTCTGGTTACTGCTCGGCGCGGGCAGCGCCAAGCTGATCATCACCGGATTGTCCATCGGACTGGGCATGCCCAGCGGTGTTATCGGCCCCACCATCTTCATGGGCGCCACCCTGGGCGGCGCCATGGGACTGATCGGCGCCCAGATGTTCCCGGACATTGCCTCATCGGTGGGGTTTTACGCCATGCTGGGTATGGGGGCGATGATGGGCGCCGTGCTGCAGGCGCCACTGGCGGCATTGATGGCGCTGATGGAGCTCACCCGGAATCCGAACATCATACTGCCAGGCATGCTGATGATTACCACCGCCAGCCTGGTGACAAGCGAAGCCTTCGGAAAGAAATCCCTGTTCCTGACCATCCTCAAGAGCCAGGGCCTGAGCTACCAGAACTCCCCCGTTATCCAGGCACTGAGGCGGGTTTCTGTGGGCGCCATCATGGAACGGAATATTCTTCGAACCGAACGCGCGCTCACGCTAGAGGAAGCCAAGAAAGCCCTGAAATCGGAACCGAAGTGGCTTCTGGTGGAAGGCAGCAACGGCCCCACCGCCCTGCTACCGGCTGTCGATCTGGCCCGCTTTCTTGAGGACACCGAGAAGCAGGCCGCCGAGGAAGGCACCGAATTACCGGAATCCATTGATCTGATGGAAATCCCCGCCAACCGGCGGGATGTGGCACCGGTTCAGTACCAGGCAACGCTGGAAGAAGCCCTGCAACAATTCGACAGCACCCAGGCTGAGGCGCTATACGTACAACGCCATGTGGCCCCCATGATTCAACGGGTTTATGGTGTTGTGCTGCAAACGGATATCGAAAGCTACTACCAATACCGACGGAGTTAACGAATGCTTTGGGTGAAAGCCTTCCACATTATTTCCCTGGTGTGCTGGTTCGCTGGCATTTTCTATCTGCCCAGACTGTTCGTGTATCATGCCGCCTGCAAGGATGAACCAGGCAAAGAGCGGTTCAAGGTGATGGAACGCAAGCTTTACCGTGGCATCACTACGCCTTCCATGGTCGCCACAGTTGTCTTTGGTGTCTGGTTGCTCAGCTACAACTGGTCCGGGTATTTCAGCCAGGGGTGGCTGCATGCCAAGCTGACGCTGGTGGTTTTGCTGATCATCTACCACTTCTACTGTGGTCACCTTGTCAAAGTGTTCCGGGATGATCAGAACACCCGTAGCCACGTGTTCTACCGCTGGTTTAATGAGCTGCCGGTGTTTGTCCTGCTCGCTGTCGTGATTCTTGCTGTTGTTAAACCATTCTGAGGAGATCGGCCATCAAAAGCTTCACCCGCCCCCACGTACTGGTGCTCTCCGGGCTGGATCCGTCTGGTGGCGCCGGCATACAGGCAGACATACAGGCCATCACATCCATCGGCGCCCATCCGCTACCAGTGCTCACCTGCCTGACCGTGCAGGACACCCGCAACGTATATGGCGCCGAGCCCGTCAGCCCAGACCTGATCAAACAGCAACTGGAGTGCCTTGCCCAGGATACGCCCATTCACGCCATCAAAACCGGGGCGCTCGGCAATGCCGAAGTGGTGGAGGTACTGGTGGAGTTTGTGCAGAAGCATTCGGGCGTGCCTTTGATTGTCGACCCGGTGATCAAGGCGGCTGGCGGTGGCGATCTGGCTGATGATGCGCTTGTCACAGCCATGAAAGACAAACTGTTTGCCAGGGCTGAAATGATTACGCCGAACGGCATTGAACTGGCTCAGCTCGGCGGCAGCGACAATCCGGCAGAGGCCGCCCGCAACCTTTTGCAGACGGGCTGTGAGTCCGTGCTTGCCACCGGCGGCCACGGCACCGGCATCCACATTATCAACACACTGTATAATCACGCCCCGGAGCCCATGGAATGGGAGGTGGAACGGGTTGGCAGCAATGAATATCACGGCACCGGCTGCACGCTGGCAGCGGCCATTGCCGCCGGCCGGGCCATGGGACTGTCACCAAGAGCCGCGATTTCCCAGGCGCAGAATTACGTGCATCGGACGCTGTTGCATGCACTGACGGTTGGCCAGGGCCAGCGGGTTCCCGACCGGGGTATTCTGTGGGAACGGTAAAGTCTTTGCTTCGACCCGGCCTGTACGCCATCACCGATAACCGGTTGACGCCTGCCGACATCCTGATTGCTTCGGTAGAGGCAGCTTTGGCCGGAGGCGCCCGGCTGGTTCAATATCGGGACAAGGGATCAACAGCCTCTGAACGACTGGCTCAGGCCAGGAACCTCAACAGCCTGTGCCAGGCGTTCGACGTTCCGCTGCTGATCAATGACGATCCGGAACTTGCCGCCCGAGTCGGCGCCGCCGGCGTTCATCTGGGCCAGGATGACTGCTCACTGGTCGACGCCAGGCGCTTGCTCGGGGAGCATGCCATTATCGGCATCACCTGCCATCACAGCCTGAATCTGGCCCAGACAGCCGCTGACGGCGGTGCGGATTACCTGGCCTTCGGCCGCTTTTACGATTCGACCACCAAGCCCGGTGCGCCGCCGGCCTCGCCGGACGTTTTAGCCGAGGCAAAAGGCCTCGGGTTACCCATTACAGCCATAGGCGGAATCACCGTTAACAACGCTGAGTCCCTGATCCGTGCCGGGGCAGACCTGGTTGCCGTAGTCGGCGGCCTGTTCGGCGGCCAACCCTCAGACATAGAAGCCCGGGCCAAGGTATTTCACCGCCTGTTCGCCCGGCATCATCCACTTTTTTCACTTTCCGAATAACAGGAGACAACCGTGAATCATTCCGAAACCCTCTTTGAACAGGCCCAGAAATACATTCCCGGCGGCGTAAACTCCCCGGTACGGGCATTCCGTGGTGTTGGCGGTACTCCGGTGTTTTTCAAACACGCCGAGGGCGCCTATCTCTATGATGAGGATGACCGGCGGTACATCGATTTTATTGGTTCCTGGGGCCCGATGATCCTGGGCCATTCCGACCCCCGCATCAAAGCGGCGCTGCACGCACAGGTCGATCTGGGTGTGGGTTACGGGGCCCCGACCGCCATTGAAACCGAGATGGCGAAAAAGGTGTGCGAACTGGTGCCCTCCATCGAACTGGTGCGCATGGTCAACTCCGGCACCGAGGCCACCATGAGCGCCATCCGCCTGGCCCGTGGCTACACCGGCCGCGACAAGATCGTGAAATTCGAAGGTTGCTACCACGGCCACGTAGATTCCCTGCTGGTCAAAGCCGGTTCCGGCGCCCTGACCCTGGGTGTACCCAACTCACCGGGAATTCCGGCCAGCCTGGCGGAGCACACCCTGACTCTGACCTACAACGACATTGACGAGGTTCGTGAAACCTTCCGCCAGATGGGCGACCAGATCGCGGCCATTATCGTTGAGCCCGTAGCCGGCAATATGAACTGCATCCCGCCCGTGCCCGGCTTCCTGGAAGCTCTGCGGGAAGTGTGCGACGAGCATGGCACGGTGCTGATCTTCGATGAGGTGATGACCGGCTTCCGGGTATCGCTCGGCGGCGCCCAGGGATTCTACGGGGTGAAACCAGACCTGACGGCTCTGGGCAAGGTTATTGGCGGCGGCCTGCCCGTCGGTGCATTCGGCGGTAAGCGCGAAATCATGGAGCATATCTCGCCGCTGGGCCCGGTTTATCAGGCCGGCACCCTGAGCGGTAACCCACTGGCAATGACCGCCGGGCTGACCACGCTGAATGCCATTTCCGAGCCCGGGTTCCACGATCGGCTGACGGAAAAAACCAATCGGGTGAAGGATGGCTTCAAGGCGGCAGCGGATGAAGCCGGCATCCCACTGGCGGTTCAGTCCGCGGGTGCCATGTTCGGTTTCTTCTTTACTACCGAACCATCCATCACGCGCTTTGACCAGGTGATGGCCTGTGACGTGGAACGCTTCAAGGCATTCTTCCAGGGCATGCTGAAGGAAGGCGTTTACCTCGCACCGTCGGCATTTGAGGCAGGCTTCACCACGGCAGCATTGTCGGATGAGGACATTGAATTTACCTTGTCGTCTGCGCGCAAGGTAATGAAAACACTGTAAATAAGTGCGTTAGCTTCGCTGGCAGTGTGCTTGCCAGCGAAGCTGCTCTTCTACAGGGCCGAAGCCCGGGCCTCGGCCTGATCGGCCCCCGCCACATTACCACGAGCCCGGCGGATATCCGCCAGCAGCAACCAGCCTGAACGCTGCATGCGTTCATCGTTGCCCGCCAACGAGAGTCCCTTCAGAGTAAACTGCTCCGCCGCTCCCAGATTGTCCCCGGCAACGTAAGCCTCGGCCAATTTGAAATAGACTTCGGAAGATCTTGGCGCAATGCGCTGGGCACGTTCCAGTCGGGCGATGGCGCCGGCAGAATCACCCTGGCGAAGGCGCTGATCGGCATCACGCACCAACGTAAGAGCGGCGGCCGGCAACTGGTCACCGGATTCTCTGTAGCTGGGCGCCCGGGTGCTCGGCGAGTCAGGCTCAGTGACCGTCGGTTGCTCACTCTTGCGCCATACCTGTTCATCCTGCTCTTCAGGAATATCGGTGCGTGGTGGTTCCGGCGCCGAACGGCGGTCATCGCCCCCCACGGGCACATAGATGGAGCCGCCACCCGGCCCCGTGGCGCAACCGGCCAGGCCGACAAACAGGGCCAGGCAGGCCGACCGAACAATCACTTGTTTATTCATTGAAACAATCCTTCAAACCAACCTCGAATTTGCCGGCCAAGACTGCCGTTGCAGCCTGTGTGCTGTTCCGGCTCGCTGCCGGCGATAAACGGAATCAGCCGGGCATTGTCGCAGTTTTCTCCGGTCAGCGCCTGCTCACCCGGATTCACCCAGTGATACCGAACGCCATCCGGCATCACCGGTGAGAAACCGTGCTGGGGAATCTGCGCCATGGTGGCAGACCAGACCGGCAAGGCGCCGGAAGCCCCGGTCAACGCGGTCGGGCCGTTATCATCACGGCCGACCCAGGCGACCGCCAGCAGGTCGCCACTGAAACCGGCGAACCAGGAATCACGGCCATCGTCGGTGGTACCGGTCTTGCCCGCCAGTGTCAGGGAATCCGGTAATCTATAGTAGGCGGACCGGCCCGTGCCTTCCTGCATGGTTTCCTGCATAACGTACTGCACCAGGTGCACCGCGGCAGGATCGGCCACCTGATCCACCTTCAGGCTGTACCGTGACAAGGGCTCATTGGCGGCATCGGTGACTTCCCGAATGGTGCGCAGGGGTGTATTGAAACCGGAGGTTGCCAGGCCCTGATACAGCTGCGCGACATCCACCGGCGACAGGGAAATGGCCCCCAGAAGCATCGACGGATAATCCGAAATAGGCGTGGTCACCCCAAAGGCCCTCAGCGTCTCCTGCACCGCCGGTATGCCCACATCCAGCCCTACACGCACGGCCGGCAGGTTGTACGAGCGGGACAGAGCTTCATGCAAGGGCACCAGGCCACGCTCCTTGCCATCATAGTTCTGTGGCTGCCAGCGCCGACCATCGTCAAACTCGAGGGTGAAGGCCTTATCCTGAACCGGCGAAATCAAGGTGTAGCGCTCCGGCTGAGACAGCGCCGTCAGGTAGATAAACGGCTTCACCAGCGAACCGATAGGCCTCCGGGCGTCAACTGCCCGGTTAAAACCGGCGAAGCGGGGGTCTTTGCCTCCCACCAGCGCCAACACCTCGCCGGTATCCTTGGCGGTGACAACCACCGCCGCTTCCAGCGCCTCGGCCACCTCTCCCGATGCCAGGCGAGGCAAGGTATCGGTTGCGGCCTTCTCAGCGGCCTGCTGAACTTCCGGATTCAGGGTGGTGAATATTCTCAGGCCCTCACTCTGCAGGTCTTCCTCCCGGTAATCCCGCGCCAGGTGCCTGCGCACCAGGTCAATATAGGCCGGGTAGCGATTATCGGTATAGGACGGTTTTGCGCTGAGGCCGAGAGGCCTGGCACTCGCCTGCCTGGCCTCTTGCCCGGAAATCACCCCGGCCTCGGCCATTTCGTCCAGCACCAGGTTACGCCGCGCTTTGGCCCGCTCCGGGTGCCGGCGCGGATTGTAATAACTGGGGCCTTTGACCATGCCAATCAGCAGGGCAATCTGGTGGACATCAATATCCTTCAGCGATTCGCCGAAGAAAAACTGGCTGGCCAGGCCAACACCATGAATGCTGCGAGTGCCTGCCTGGCCCAGATAAACTTCATTCAGGTAGGTTTCGAGGATGTCGTCCTTGTCGTAGTGCAGCTCCAGCAATACCGACATCAGGGCTTCGTTGCCCTTACGCAGAAGGGTTTGCTCCCGGGTCAGGAAAAAGTTCTTCACCAGTTGCTGGGTCAGTGTACTGCCGCCCTGAACTATTCGACCGGCCTTGATGTTCGCCACCATCGCCCGCGCAATGGAAAGTGGCGCGATGCCGAAATGCTCGTAGAACTGCCGGTCCTCCACCGCCATCAGGCCGGCAATCATGGCCTCGGGCACCTCATCCAGTTCCACCAGAATCCGATCCTCCCGGTGGGACGGGTATATCCCGCCAATCTGTGCAGGCTCCAGCCGCACAATCGGAGAGCTGTCGCCTTCCATCACTGAAAACGAGCCAACCCGATCACCGCGAACCGCCAGCGACAGACGTCGCCTCGGCTCTTCACCATCCGGGAAGGAAAAACCGCGGGTGCTGATCACAAAACGGTCACCGTTTCGCTGCCAGGTTCCGGGCCGACGACCGTCGCCCGAGCGATAGCCTGCCAGCTCCAGTTCACGGACCAGCGCGGCGGCGCTGATACCGGCACCGTCGTAGAGTTCCAGGGGCCGGGCGTACACCCGGGAGGGCACTTCAAAGCGACGTCCTTCGAAGCGGGAGGTCACCACGGCATCGAGATAGACCATCCAGCCCGCCAGCAGCACAAGGCACAGGGCAGCTGCGCGAAACAGAAAGCGCCAGAGACCGGAGCGTTTGCGGCGAGGACTGGATTCGGTTTTTTTCTTGCGGGGAGGTGTTTTTTTACTCATGGCGGGATTATATCGAAGGGGGCACCGCTATCGGCAGGTCTGGTGTGTGTTATTTCTGTAATCTGCCCGTTATAGTGGAGCCCTCCAAAAAACGAAAAATCAACAACTTCAAGGATTCCAGGAGCACAACGTGAGCACCAACGGCCCGGATACACTGATCAAGGCACTGCAGAACCCGGAACTCTACGATCATCCGGTCAAAGAATTCCGCGTGATTGAAACCCATATCTCACAGGTTCTGCTTACCGGTGACTTTGCCTACAAGATCAAGAAACCCATGGATTTCGGGTTCCTGGATTTTTCCACCCTGGAACGCCGCAAACGCTTCTGCGAAGAAGAACTGCGCCTGAACAGCCGTCTGGCGGCCGAACTCTACCTTGAAGTGGTACCCATTACAGGCACCCCGGAGCAACCTCAACTGGGCGGTGAAGGCTCCCCCTTCGAGTACGCCATTCGCATGCGCCAGTTCGATCAGAACCAGCTGTTTGATGTGCGCCAGGAACGCGGCGACCTGCCAGCAGAGCTGCTCACCAATCTTGCCCGCCAGGTTGCTGATTTTCATAAAAGCCTGCCGCCGGTCGCAGATGATAAGCCACTGGGCACACCGGAAGCGGTGTATGCCGCCATGCAGGAAAACTTCAACCAGATCCGCCCCATGCTGGATGACGCCGGGCTACTGGCGCAGCTGGACAACCTGGAAGACTGGACCCGCACCACCTTCGAACGCTGCCGGGACTTAATCGCCCGCAGACGGGAAAATGGGCTGGTGCGCGAATGCCATGGCGACCTGCACCTGGCCAACATTACCGTGTTCAATGATCAGGTGACGGTGTTCGACTGCATCGAGTTCAACGAGCCGTTTCGCTGGATCGATGTAATAAACGATCTGGCGTTCCTGCTGATGGATCTGGAATCCCGCCGGGAACCGGCGCTGGCGAACCGAGTGCTGAATACCTATCTGGAATACCGCGGTGATTTTGAAGGCCTGGCCTTGCTGCCGCTGTACAAGGCCTACCGCGCCATGGTTCGGGCCAAGATTGCCCTGTTCACCCTGGGCAACCCGAACCTGAGCGAGGCCGAGAAAGCCGACCTGATGCAGCGTTACCGGAGCTACGCCCAACTGGCGGAGGATTACGGCGCCATACCGAATCATTACCTGCTGGCCACCACCGGCCTTTCCGCCAGCGGCAAGACCTGCGTGAGCGCCGCCATGGCGGAGGAACTCGGGCTGATCCGGCTGCGCTCCGACGTAGAGCGCAAGCGCCTGCACGGCCTGGGGCCACTAGACGACAGCAAATCGGGCCTGGGTACCGATCTTTACAGCCCGGAAGCAACCGAAAAAACCTACGCACATCTGGCGGAGCTGGCCGGAGAGCTGCTGGCTTCAGGGCTGTCTGTCATTGTCGATGCGGCCTGCCTGAAAGAGAAGGAGCGGGCTCAGTTTGCCAGCGTGGCCGAAAATCAGGGGGTCCCCTTCGCTCTACTGCATTGCGAGGCGCCGGAAGCTCTGCGCCGGGAATGGGTACGCAAGCGCAAAGGCGATGCCTCGGAGGCAACGGAGGAGTTGCTGGATGCCCAGCAAAGCTGGTTTGAGCCACTGACCACCGAAGAGAAGACCCACACGGTACACCTGCACACCGATGAGGAGCACGTTGCCGAAGCGGTTGCTGACCGCATCCGCCAGCATCTGGGCATGACCGGGCCGGCCTGATCCGAGCCGCCCTGCCATTTTGGCAGGGCGCACTATACTGACACTAAAAACTAACCCTGCTGTCCGTGCGAGGTGCAAGATGGACGATATTCAGGAAAGCGATCTCCAGCATATAGACCACCCCCTGTATGACCTGCTCCGTAGCGAGGATATCGACGGCTTTAATGCCGAGAAAGCCAAACTGAGCGAGCTTCCGAGCTTCGCCCATGGCGATTTCCGCGGGCTGGACCTTCGCGGCATGGACGCAAAGGGCCTGGACTTCCGCCATGGCTACTTCCGCGGCGCCGATCTCCGTGGCATCGATTTCTCGAAATCGAGAATGGAAGGTGCCAGCATTGCCAGCGCCAAGATATCCGGCTGCTATTTCCCGCACCGTCTGGAAGCCGATGAAATCGTGATGTCACTCAACCACGGCACCCGCATGCGTTACGCCATCCTGCCCAAATGAGTGCTCACTCAGCCAGTTGGCAAACCGTCGCGCCGGCGAGCGAGCTTGTTCCCGGCCAGTTCCTGGAATTTCGCCTGAAAGAGAAAGCGAAAGAACCGGCCGGCATGCCCCTCACCGGTTTCGCCTTTCTGGATGGCACCACTCCCCGGGCCTACCTTAACGTTTGCCCGCATCTGGGTATTGAACTGAACTGGATGCCGGGCCGATTCATGGACAGCGACAATCTGTTTATCCAATGCTCCACCCACGGTGCCCTGTTCAAACCCGGTACCGGTGAGTGCATTGCGGGCCCTTGCCAGGGCGATGCGCTCTCCACCCTGGACATTCGCCTTGAAGATGGTGAGGTGCAGGTCAGGGTTCCAGACTGACCGGCACTTCCTCAACCAGCTCCAGGTGCCCCGAGGGGTTGCCATCTTCACCGGCCAGTGCGGCCCGATAGGCAATCACCTCTACCCCGGCTTCGCAGGCTTCTCGAAGCAGCTGACCATAGCGGGCATCAATATGATCCGCAGGCCGGACCTGCTCGATTCCGGTGTGGTTCACCACAAAAAACAGCACCGCCCGATCACCCTCTTGCACCTGAGCCATCAGTTCCCGCAGATGTTTCTGGCCACGCTCGGTGACGGCGTCCGGGAAATAACCTTCCCCGCCCTCGGCCAGGGTAACGTTTTTTACCTCCACCCAGGCATCGGGTTCGTGGCCATGGCCCGACAACAACAGATCGATCCGGCTTTTTTCCGAACCGTAACGCACCTCTGCCCGGCATTGGGAATAGCCGGCCAGGCTCTGCACCACCCCGGCTTCAATAGCGGCGCGGGCCTGGGCGTTGGGGCGGGCGGTATTTACGCAGGCAAGCACCCCCGGCGCAGTCTCCACCAGCTCCCAGGTGTACTGGAGCTTACGCTTGGGATTGTCACTCCGGCTCAACCACACCCGGGCATTTTCCGGCTGGCACCCCAGCATGGAACCGGTGTTGGGACAGTGGGCTGTTACCTCAGTGCCATCCGGCAATTGCACGTCCGCCAGGAAGCGTTTGTAGCGGCGAATCAGCCGCCCTTCTACCAAAGGTTCAGGAAACTTCATGTGCTCTCCGCAAAAAGTACGTGTCACAAGGCTGGCACCCCTGTGACTTATCTGCTATTTTCCGCAAATTCCCGTTTCAGGACGAATGCTATCCAGGGTAAAACCGCGCAGCCACACTGGCGCGGAGGGAAGCAAAGCGTTCTTGTGAAGTACAAACAAGAGGCCGGGTTCAATGGCAAACACTGCAGAACAACCACGCGAACGTTTTACCAACTTCACCCCTTATGAAATGAAGAAGGGTGAAGAATACATGAGTGCGGAAATGCTCCAGCACTTCAAAGATCTGCTGCTGCAATGGAAGCAGGAGCTGATGGAAGAAGTCGACCGCACCATGCACCACATGCAGGAAGACGCAGCAAACTACGCGGATCCCAGCGATCGCGCAACCCAGGAAGAAGAGTTCAGCCTGGAACTGCGCACCCGCGACCGCGAGCGGAAGCTGATCAAGAAAATCGACCAGACCATCGATCGTATCGACAAGGACGACTACGGTTTCTGCGACCAGTGTGGTGTGGAAATCGGCATTCGTCGCCTGGAGGCCCGCCCGACGGCCACTCTGTGCATCGATTGCAAGACCCTGGCTGAGATCCGCGAACGCCAGACCGGCATCTGACGCTGCCCCGGGCCGGCGGCGTGTCCTCCGCCGGCCCTTCTACGCCTATGGCGACTTCACGTTATCGCGGGCGGTTTGCCCCTTCCCCCACCGGCCCACTGCACTTTGGTTCCCTGGTAACGGCTTTGGCCAGCTGGCTGGAAGCAAAGCATGCCCGCGGTGACTGGCTGGTTCGCATCGAAGACCTTGACCCACTGAGAGAACCCCCGGAAGCCACCGGCCAGATACTGCACTCACTGGAATGCCACGGCCTGTTCCCCGACGAACCGGTCCGCTTTCAGTCCCGGCGACACGACGCCTACCAGAGTGCCATCGAAACCCTGCTGGCGCAGGGCAAAGCCTATCGCTGCCGGTGCTCACGCAAACAGCTCAAGGACAACCACGGCTACCACCCCAACCAGTGCCGACAAGGTGGCACAGGGCCTGAGGATGGCCCACACGCCGTTCGCTTTGCCCTCGAGGATGAAGCCAGTCACTGGAAGGACGATCTGCTTGGCCCCCAGACACAGAGGGTTCACGCCGAACTGGACGATCCGGTCATTCTGCGCAAGGAAGGTTTCTACGCCTATCAGCTGGCAGTCGTTGTCGACGATATCGACCAGGGCATCACCCATGTGGTTCGTGGCTCTGACCTGCTCGACATGACCGCTCAGCAACAACAGATCTTCCGGGCCCTGGGTGCCGAGCCACCCCACTGGCTGCACATTCCGGTGATCGTCAACGAGCAAGGCCAGAAACTCAGCAAACAGACCCACGCTCCGGCCCTGGATGACGATCACCCTGCCCGGAATCTGTTTCTGGCACTTCAGGTCCTGGGGCAGCAACCGGTGCCAACACTGGCACAGGCCACGGTTGAAGAGGTTCTCAGTTGGGCCGAGGCCCACTGGCAACGGAGCGCCATTCCCCTGACATCCGGGCAGGCCCGTGGTATAACCGGCGGGACACTTTCGCCTTCGGACCGATAACCCGATGTATATCTACCGCCTGGTATTTCTGCTGGTACTGGCTATCTACATTTTTTCGCCCAATATTCTGGACTGGTGGACATCGCCGGAGAATGCCTGGTACAGCCCCTTCGTGATCTGGGGCGGGCTGATTGCAATCGGTTTCTGGCTGGAATGGCGGCGGGATCCCAATGAGTTTTAGTGCCACCGGCCTGCTGCTGGCCAGCCTGCTTTATCTGATCGTTCTGTTCGGCATTGCCTGGGGCACCGAACGGGGCACGTTATTGCGCCGCTGGGTTCGTCACCCGCTGATCTATACCCTCAGCCTTGGGGTTTATGCCGGCATCTGGGCCGTTTATGGCGCCATTGGTATGGCGGCGGACTCCGGCTACGGCTTCCTGGCCTATTACCTGGGCATCAGCGGCGCCTTCCTGCTGGCACCGGTTCTGCTCAACCCCATCCTCCGCATTGGCCGCGCCTACCAGCTGACGTCGCTGGCCGATCTTTTTGCCTACCGTTACCGCAGTCAGTGGGCGGGCACTCTGGTCACCCTGTGTTCGGCCGCAGCCATTCTGGCCTTGCTGAGCATGCAGATTCAGGCGGTCTCGGTCTCCGCCAGCCTGCTGGCCCCGGATGCGCCGCCGAAAGTCATCAGCGTCATGTTCAGCCTGATTGTGGTGTTGTTCACCATGCTGTTCGGTGCCCGTCGCCACCAGGCCTCCGGCAACCATCAGGGGCTGGTACTGGCCATCGCCTTCGACTCTCTGGTGAAGGTGGTTGCCCTGCTGGTTCTGGGCGGCGTTATCCTGTTCTCTGTTTTCGGTGGTACCAATGGGCTTGAGGCCTGGTTGGCGGAAGCCTCACATCCGGAAGCCACCATGACCATGGCAATCAATGACGGAAGCTGGCGGGCGCTGCTACTGATGTCGTTCGCCGCTGCCCTGGTGCTCCCCCACATGTATCACATGACCTTCAGCGAGAACCCGTCACCCCGGGCCCTCGCGAAGGCCAGCTGGGGGCTGCCACTGTATCTGCTCCTGGTCGGCCTGCCGGTACCGCTGATCGTCTGGGGTGGGCAGGCGCTGTCGGTCGAGGTTCCTCCAGCCTTTTTCAGTATCGGCGTAGCCCAGGCCCTGGAGAGTCCCGCGCTGACCATGGTCATGTACATTGCCGGGCTTTCCGCCGCAAGCGGGCTGATGATCGTCAGTACTCTGGCCCTGTCCGGGATGGTGCTGAACCATGTGGTTCTGCCGCTGAAGACACCCCGGGATCAGGGTGACATCTATCGCTGGCTGCAGTGGGTCAAGCGTTTGCTGATTGCCGTTATCCTGTTTCTGGCCCTGCTGTTCCATGAAACCATTGGCCAGCACCTCGACCTGTCCATTCTGGGCGCCATCTCGCTCTCCGGCACCCTGCAGCTGCTGCCGGGCGCGCTCGGCGTCATCTACTGGCCGGAAGGCAACCGCCGTGGCCTGATTGCCGGCCTGTTTACCGGCCTGTTCATCTGGTTGATCACCATGGTACTGCCGTTCTCGGTGGCGGCAGACATCCTGTCCTGGCTTGAGTTGCCGGTTACTCCCGGCTACGACAACTGGCACCTGTTCACCTTCGTCAGCCTGACCGCCAACATCAGTGTGTTCGCCCTGATCTCAATTCTCAGCCCGGCGTCACCGGAGGAAACCAGTGCCGCTCAGGCGTGCTCGCTGGGCGCCCTGTCCCGGCCACAGCGGCGGGAACTACTGGCAGCGTCCTCCAACGAATTCGTCCAGCAACTGGCCGAGCCGCTGGGCATCCGGGTCGCTCGCCGGGAAGTGGAGCGGGCCCTGAACCAACTAAAGCTCCCCAATGTCGAGTTCCGGCCTTATCAATTGCGGCGGCTGCGGGACCAGGTGGAAATCAATCTGTCTGGCCTGCTGGGGCCTTCGGTCGCCCGGGACATCGTCAAGCGCCATCTGGGCTTCAAACCGCTTACCCACGGGGGTACCGGGCAAGATATTCGCTACGTGGAGCGGGCTCTGGGTGATTACCAGAATCAGCTCACTGGTCTGGCCGGCGAACTGGACAACCTTCGCCGCCACTACCGGCAGACCCTGCAGAATCTGCCCATCCCCGCCTGTTCAGTGGGTGAGGATGGCGAGATTCTGATGTGGAACCATGCCATGGAAAGCCTCACCAACATTTCCGCCGAGGAAGTGGTCGGAGCCAAACTACTGGCCTTGCCGGAACACTGGCACGCGCTGCTGGACGACTTCAACCGGGGTGACGATCTGCACCGTTACAAACACCGGCTGGATCTTCGCGGCAAGCCACGTTGGCTGAACCTGCACAAGGCAGCATTGAGCGGCCCGGATCACACTGAAGGCGGCTCGATCATTCTGGTGGAAGACCAGACCGAAACCCGCCTGCTCGAAGATGAACTGATGCACAGCGAGCGCCTCGCTTCGGTGGGTCGGCTCGCGGCCGGTGTCGCCCACGAAATCGGTAATCCCGTCACCGGCATCTCGTCTCTGGCCCAGAACCTGAAACTGGAAACCGATGATCCTTCCATTCTGGAAACCGCAGACCAGATCCAGCAGCAGACCCGACGCATTTCCACCATCCTGCAGTCGCTGATGAACTTCGCTCGTACCGGCAACCACGCGCACGCCAACCGCTACGAGCCGGTAAACCTGCACCGATGCATTGAGGAATCCATTAACTTGCTGTCCCTCAGCGACAAGGGGCTGGGCATCAGTTTCCTGAACGAGTGCCCGGCCAGCCTGCAGGTGCTGGGAGATGAACAGCGGCTGGTGCAGGTGTTCATCAACCTGCTGGCCAATGCCCGTGACGCCTCCCCCGATGGCGGCACCATCCGGGTTGGTGGAAAGGCCGACGGCTACTCCGCTATCATCGAGGTCATTGACGAAGGCTCCGGCATACCGGCAGACCAGCTGGATCACATTTTTGAACCGTTTTACACCACCAAGGCTCCCAATAAAGGAACCGGACTTGGCCTGTCTCTGGTGTACAGCATCGTTGAAGAGCACTATGGCAACATTCAGGTGGAAAGCCCGGCCAACCCGGAGACCGGTTTGGGCACCTGCGTAAGACTCCGCCTGCCTGCCTACGAGCCTGACACCGACAGCGGTCAAAGCAGCCCGAACGAAAGGTCGTGAACACCCTATGCCCCGTATTCTGATTGTTGAAGACGAAGACATTATCCGCTCGGCGGTTCGCAAACTTCTCCAGCACGCCGGCTATGAGGTGGCGGATGCTGTCTCGGTGGAAGAAGCCGAGAGCCACGACCCGGACAGCTTCGATCTGGTCATCACCGACCTGCGTCTGCCCGGCGCCGCCGGCACTGAAATGATCAACCGTGCCCCCAACACGCCGGTACTGATCATGACCAGCTATGCCAGTTTGCGGTCCGCGGTGGACTCCATGAAGATGGGCGCAGTGGATTACATCGCCAAGCCCTTCGACCATGACGAGATGCTCGCGACTGTGGAGAACATTCTGGCACGCAAGCCTTCGGTTTCCAGTGAAACAACTGGCCCAGGTGATGCCGCCAGCACGAGCGGGCCCGACTCGGATCCATCCGAGATCATGTTTGGCCAGTGTGAACCCATGCAGAAGGTGTTCACCCTGATTCGCAAAGTCGCCCCCACCGAGACCACAGTGCTTATCCAGGGCGAATCCGGTACCGGTAAAGAACTGGCGGCACGGGCCCTGCACCTGCTCAGCCCGCGAGCCCGCAAACCGCTCATCTCCGTAAACTGCGCGGCCATTCCCGAAAGCCTGATCGAATCGGAACTGTTTGGCCACGAGAAAGGTGCCTTTACCGGCGCCGTCTCGGCCCGCACCGGGCTGATTGAAGCGGCAGACGGCGGCAGTCTGTTCCTGGATGAAATCGGCGAACTCCCTGCCGAAGCCCAGGCCCGCCTGCTGCGGGTGTTGCAGGAAAGCGAAATTCGCAAAGTAGGCTCCACCCAGAGCCGGATCGTGGACGTGCGGATGATCGCCGCAACCCACCGAAACCTGAAGGCCATGACCAGAACCGGCGAGTTCCGGGAAGACCTTTACTACCGGCTGAACGTGATGCAGATTCGCATACCACCCCTGCGGGAACGCCGCGCCGACATTCTGGGCCTGGCCCGCCGGTTCCTGAAACGCCAGGCCAGCAAGCTTGGCCGTCCTGAGCTGTCCCTGAGCCCGGAGGCCATGCAGGCCCTGGAACGCTACCGCTGGCCCGGTAACGTCCGGGAACTGGAAAACGCCATCGAACGGGCCTCAATCCTGACCGATGGCGATGTCATTACCCCGGCGGTACTGGATCTGGACAGCGACTCCGCCGACGAATACATCCCGGAAACCCTGGTTGAGGGCAATAATGAACAAACCCCTGCACGGGATGTCGATTCGTCCAACGATCTGTCCCTGGAGGATTACTTCCAGCACTTTGTGCTCGAGAACCAGGACCGAATGAGCGAAACAGAGCTGGCGCAGAAGCTGGGTATCAGCCGGAAGTCACTCTGGGAGCGTCGGCAACGCCTGGGTATTCCTCGCAAGAAAGCCTGAGCCAAAGAAATGAACCGGGAATCAGTTGTTACCCCTTGTTCCTCACGGTAACACTTCCTGTCCAGATCATGAGATTCAGGTAACACTTTTACGAGATACGGGGTAACACTTACATACCTGATTTTCATAACCCACTGTTTGAAAAGGATTTTTAAAAACTGGCACGACCACTGCACTCTATTAAGCGCACAACAACAAAAACAAAAGTGACAACGCAGCGCCAAAACAAAAACAAATAGCTGCACAAGCGCCCGGCAACAAAAACAAGAACAGGGTGCAAGCGAACTGAGTGTTTTGGGTACTATGCTTTTTAGGGGTCCCACGGCACGTGCGAGTTGTAGATGTAGAGAAGAATCGTCTTCCAGGCGACACTGCAGATACTCCCATAACCCGCACCGTGTTACTGGCCGCTCTATGTATTCAAAGCTTTCCGTTTGCATTGATTGAAGTCCTTATCTTGGGGACAACACAGTGGGGTAAAAGAATCAAAAAGAATCCCGGCAACAACAAAAACAATGCAGATCGTCAACGCTTTCAGGGCGGATTCGTGAAAACGGGTCCGCCTTTTGATTTTCCGGGTTGCCGAAAAACAACTCCCTCCCTGCGAGCCTCAATGACCATTTTATTCACCGGCGTTTCCGTCAAACATGTGCAATTCCTGCGCAAACCGTTAAAATCCCCGTTTTTGCGCTTCGCAAACACGGAATTCCATGCCTAAACGATTTGTTGAAAAACTACGCTCCTTCATTCCCGGCAACGGGAAGAAGAAAGCCCGCCACTACCAGCGGCAGGAGATCCCGCGGGATCAGCACAACGTCTCCCGCTCCATGATCAGTGAACCGGCCAAGAAGGTACTGCACCGGCTGAACAAGTCCGGCTACGAGGCCTATCTGGTGGGCGGTGGCGTTCGCGACATTCTGCTTGGCGGACAACCCAAAGACTTCGACATAGCCACCAACGCAACGCCCGAAGAGGTTCATGACCTGTTCCGGAACTCCCGGCTGATTGGTCGCCGCTTTCGCATTGTGCACGTGGTGTTCGGGCGGGAAATCATCGAAGTAACCACCTTCCGTGGTAATGCCCGGGATACCGATGACGACCTGGCCGACGACGAGCACAAGACCAGCGAACACGGTCTGTTACTGCGAGATAATGTCTACGGCAACCAGGAAGAAGACGCACTGCGGCGTGACTTCACCATCAATGCGCTGTATTACTGCATCCGGGATTTCTCCATTATCGACTTTGCCAACGGCGTGCAGGATCTGAAAAACCGTCAGATCCGCCTGATTGGCGACCCGGAAACCCGCTACCGGGAAGATCCGGTGCGAATGCTTCGCGCCATTCGTTTTGCGGCCAAACTGGATTTTGAGATTGAGCCGGAAACCGAAGCCCCCATCCGGGAACTGGCGCCACTGCTGGCGCACATCCCTCCGGCCCGACTGTTCGATGAAGTCCTCAAACTGTTCTCCGCCGGCCATGGCGAGGCAACCTATCGCCTGCTTCAGGACTACGGCCTACTGGCCCCACTGTTCCCGGAGACCGCCCGGGCACTGGATGCCGGCGAACCCGACGAACTGATACTGCAAGCCCTTCGCAACACCGATGCACGGATCGCCCAGGGCAAATCAGTGACCCCCTACTTCCTGTTTGCCGCCATGCTCTGGCCGGCCCTGCAGGTGGAATGGCGCCGGCGCCAGGACAATGGTGACCCGGTTCAGCCCGCGCTGCACGGCGCCATCGGCAAGGTGATCGGCCGTCAGGTGCAGGCAACCGCCATCCCGAAACGTTTCTCTGGCCCCATGAAAGAAATCTGGGAACTGCAGATGCGGCTACCCCGTCGCCAGGGCAAGCGGGCGTTCGCTACCATGACCCACCCGCGCTTCCGGGCGGCCTACGATTTTCTGCTGGTGAGGGAAGCCGCGGGCGAAATCGAGCCGGGCCTCGGGCAATGGTGGACGGAGTTCCAGCAGGCGGATGAGCGCGCGCAGGAAAAAATGCTTTCCGAGCTGGGCTCCGGTGGCCCGAAAAAGCGCCGTCGCAAGCGCAAGCCCGCCAGGAAACCGGACCAGCCATGACAGTCGATGCCTACATCGGGCTGGGCAGCAACCTGGAACAGCCTGCGGCCCAGCTGGCAAAGGCCGTATCGGAACTCGCCGGTTTACCCAAAACCACGCTGGTGGCGCAATCTCCGTTCTATGCCAGCCGCCCCGTCGGCCCGCAGGATCAACCGGATTTTGTGAACGGTGCCGTTCATCTGCGTACCGATCTGTCTGCCCACGAACTGCTGGATTGCCTGCAAGCCATTGAACAGGCCCATGGCCGTGAGCGACTGAGGCACTGGGGACCACGCACCCTGGATCTGGATCTGCTGCTGTTTGGTCAGACAACCCTCAACGACGCACGCCTGACCGTTCCCCACGCGGAACTGGCCAACCGTGATTTCGTCCTGCAACCCCTGCTGGACCTGGCTCCGGACCTGGCACTGCCGGACGGCACCACCGTTGCGGAACTGCGCCGAGATTGCCCGGACAACCAGCTGCGCAAGCTGCCCGCCCAGGCGCGCCCCTGATCGCATCCGTTATGACCACCAGGCACGATAGACCATGCTACTCTTGTGTCTGATATACCCGGGATTTACATTAACGCTCTGAGTACCGGTCGACCCCGGTCCCAAACTGGCCCATCCACCCAAAAGGCAAGGATTTTATGGCAGTTACCATCAATACCCTGCGGGAATACAAGCAAAAAGGCGAAGCCTTCTCGGCACTGACCTCCTACGATGCAACCTTTGCCCAGGTTGTCAGCGAGGCTGGCGTTGATGTCATCCTGATTGGCGACTCTCTTGGTATGGTACTGCAAGGCCACGACAGTACGCTCCCGGTGACCATGGATCAGATGGTGTACCACACCAGCTGTGTCGCCCGCGGCAACAAAGGCGCCCTGATCATGGCCGATATGCCATTCATGTCTTACGGCACCGTTGCCGATGCCCTCGACAACGCCGCGGAGCTGATGCGCGCCGGCGCCCACATGGTCAAGCTGGAAGGCACCGACTGGATGAAGGACACCATCGAAGCCCTGAGCGAACGTGGTGTGCCTGTTTGTGCCCACCTGGGCCTGACGCCACAATTCGTCAACAAGTTCGGCGGCTACAAGGTACAGGGACGAGATGAAAAGGCCGCCGAAGCCATGATTGAGCATGCCTGTGAGCTGGAAGCCGCCGGTGCGGACATCATCCTGCTGGAGTGTGTACCGGCCCCGCTCGCTGCCCGTATCACCCAGGCGGTGAAGGCGCCGGTCATCGGCATCGGAGCAGGCTCGGATACCGATGGCCAGGTACTGGTACTGCACGACATGCTGGGCGTCACCACCGGCCGCAAGCCCCGTTTCGTGAAGAACTTCCTCGCCGAGACCGACTCCATCCCGGAAGCCATTGCGGCTTATGCCCAAGCCGTCAAAGCACGCACTTTCCCAGCCGAGGAGCATACGTTCAAGGCATGAGAACCGTACACTCACTCAAAGAACTGCGCACGATTCTGCGGGGCTATCGCCAGCAGGGTAAGACCATCGGCCTGGTACCCACCATGGGCAACCTGCACGAGGGCCATATCTCGCTGGTGCGCAAGGCGGCCGAGGCCTCCGACATCGTCGTTACCAGTATTTTCGTGAACCCGATGCAGTTCGGCGCCAATGAAGACCTGGACACCTATCCGAGAACCCTGGCGGCCGACCAGGATAAGCTGGCCGCAGCGGGCAACACTCTGGTCTTCGCCCCGGGCGTTGAAGAGATCTACCCGGAAGGGCTCGCCAATCAGACCAAGGTGGTGGTGCCCGAAGTCAGCGAGGGCCACTGCGGCGCCAGCCGGCCGGGCCACTTTGAAGGCGTGGCCACCGTGGTCACCATGTTGTTCAACATGGTTCAGCCCGATATCGCTGTGTTCGGCGAAAAGGATTTTCAGCAATTGGCGGTGATACGCAAACTTGCCCGGGATCTGATGATTCCGGTGGAAGTGATTGGCGCACCGACGGTGCGGGAAGACGATGGCCTGGCGAAGAGCTCACGTAACGGCTATCTGTCCGAGCAGGAACGGGCCATTGCTCCGGTGGTGTTCCGGACGCTCAGTCATACCGCCGACCAGTTGGCACAGGGGCGCACCGACTACAGCAACCTGGAGCAGGAGGCACGCGAGGCACTGTCTGAGGCCGGGCTGAGGCCGGACTACTTCAACATCGTCAACAGCCTGACCCTGAAACCCGCCAACGAGGCAGACCGTGAACTCACACTGCTGGTCGCAGCGTTTCTGGGAACCACCCGTTTGATCGACAACCTCTCGATCACGCGCTAAAACCTCACTATGGAGCTTTACCCCAGACAACGGAAGGGACCCTCTGATGCCTGAGAAACATCCTGCGCTCACCAGCCGAACCGAATGGCGAGCTCTCAACGACGCCAAAGCCCGGCTCGAACACCTGCTCATGCGTGATCTGTTTCAGCAGGATCCAGGTCGGGCCCAGCGCTACCTGGTAGAGGGCGCCGGCCTGTCGCTGGATTTCTCCCGCAACCGGCTGACCGACGAGGTGCTGGAAGCTCTGCTCAACCTGGCCCGGGCCTGTGGTCTGGAGGAACGTCGTAGGGCCCTGTTTGAGGGCGGCCTGGTGAACCTCACGGAACAACGGCCTGCCCTGCATACGGCCCTTCGTGAAGGTGAACAGGCCGAGGTATGGGTTAACGGCGACAACATCATTCCTGAAATCCATCGCACGCTCGGGAAAATGGAAGCGCTGGTTGACAGCATTCACAGTGGTGAACGCACCGGCCACTCCGGCGCCCGCTTTACCGACGTTGTCAGTATTGGCATCGGAGGTTCGTTTCTCGGGCCGAAGCTGGCCGTCGAGGCGCTACGCCCTTACTGGCAGGGCTCCATCAACTGTCACTTTGTCGCGAACATCGATGGCACCGACATTACCGAAACCCTCACCCGCCTGAACCCGGACACCACGCTGTTTCTGGTGCAGTCAAAATCCTTCCGCACCCAGGAAACCCTGGAGAACAGCCTGCTCGCCCGGCAATGGTTTCTCGATAATGGTGGCAACGAAGCCGCGGTCTCCCGGCATTTCATGGCAGTCACGGCCAACGTCGAAGAAGCGGCCCGGTTCGGCATCGAACCGGCCAACACCTTTCCCATGTGGGACTGGGTGGGTGGCCGCTACTCCCTGTGGTCTGCCATCGGCCTGCCAATTGCGTTAACGCTTGGCATGGCGGCATTCCGGGAGCTGCTCGCCGGTGCACATGCCATGGACACCCATTTCAGGGAAGCGCCCGACCGGGAAAACCTGCCTGTAATCATGGCCATGCTCAGCGTGTGGTACAACAATTTCTGGGGCGCCGAAAGCCATGCGGTGCTGCCCTATGACGAATATCTGAAATACCTGCCGGAGCACCTCCAGCAGCTGGATATGGAGAGCAACGGCAAGCGGGTAACCCAGAATGGCATCAGCGTGGATTACCACACCGGGCCTGTGCTCTGGGGAGGCGTAGGAGCTAACGGCCAGCACGCCTATCACCAACTGATTCATCAAGGTACCCGGCTGATTCCTGCGGACTTCATCATTCCCCTGACGACCCACAATCCGGTGGCAAGCCACCATGCCGCCCTGTTTGCCAACTGTCTGTCTCAGGCACGAGCCATGATGGCCGGAAAGACCGAAGCAGAGGCCAAGCAGGAACTGATGGCCGGCGGTCTTGATGGGGATGCCGCTCGCCAGCTGGCCCCACACAAGGCCATTCCCGGTAACCGGCCCTGCAACATCCTGCTGATGGAACGACTGACTCCGAGAACCCTGGGGGCGCTGATTGCACTTTATGAGCACCGCACCTTCGTTCAGAGCGTGATCTGGGATATTGATTGCTTTGATCAATGGGGCGTGGAGCTGGGCAAACAGATTGGCAACGAAATCCTGCCGAAACTGCTTGGCGAGAGTGAAGATGGCAGCGCTGGAGACAGCGCCACCGACAACCTGATCCGGTTATTCCGCGACCGCTCCGGAACTTGAGATCTGACGCCCCTGCCAGGTGAAATCGACGGGCCAGAGCTTCTGGTCCTTCTGGTAAGACTTCCAGAGGCTGCGATAGCTCTCACGGCACACCGGGTGTAACTCGTCCGGAGCAATATCGGCCAGCGGCCTCAGGACAAATGCATTTTTAAGGATTTCAGCCCGGGGCAGCTCAACGCCGTCAAGGGTGCCAGCCGCATCGCCCCAGGTGAGAATATCCAGATCCAGAGTTCTTGGACTGAACTTGGGCGCCGAAGCTTTGCGGCCGTTGTCTGCCTCGAGTTTTTTGAAGCGCCGGGAAAGCTCTCCTACCGACCTATCGGTATCCACACCCACCACCAGATTCAGAAAATCCGAGCCATCGAAGCCTACCGATTCGCTCTCGTAAACCGGAGAAATGGCCAGTTCTCCAAACCAACCGGCCAGCGCATCCAGCGCCGCGCTGACATGGCGATAGCGTTCAATATTGCTGCCGATACTGATGTATACCCGCTTCATGTCCGCTCACCCCGCTCAATTCTCACGCCCACCGAGCGTGCGGCCGGCACAGCACCGGGTTTGCTCAACGTCAGCCTCAGCCAACGCACTCCAAACTCGTTCTGCAGCAATCGGGCAACTTCCTCTGCGGCCCGCTCCAACAACTCCGGCTGCAGCGTTTGCAGGCACTGACTGACCCGCTCACTGACGGCTGCGTAATCAAGTGCGTCGGCAACATCGTCACTGGCACCGGGCACCGAGTTATCCCAAGCCAGCTCCAGATCCACCAACAGCCGCTGTGTGACTTCGCGTTCCCAGTCGTACACCCCGATCACGGTTTCTACCGCCAGCCCTTCGATCAGGACTGTATCCCATTTGCCATTTGCCAAACCGGTCTCCCGAGCCTTCCACTGATGGCTGATTGAATATTACACAGGCAGGCGATACTGTGACGGACAACCAGCCTGCCTTGATGCGGGCCGGCATTTTCTCACAGAACACAGGGCCCAGTCTCTGTACAGCGGTGATGCCATGGACGCCTTTAGCCAACCCGTTGCGATTGTCTTGCTTTGCGCCGGTGCTTACCTGGCGGGTTCCGTGCTGTTCGCGATACCGGTGTGCCGCCTTTGGAATCTGCCGGATCCCCGCGCTTTGGGTTCCGGCAACCCCGGCGCCACCAATGTGTATCGGGCGGGCGGCTGGCAACCTGCGCTGGCAACCCTGGTGCTGGATGCATTCAAGGGCTGGCTTCCCGTCTGGCTCGGCCATACCCTTGGCATGTCCATCCTGGTGCAGGCCATGATTGCCCTGTGCGCGGTGACCGGGCACATGATCCCGGCATTCTATCGGTTCAAGGGCGGCAAGGGTGTTGCCACGGCCCTCGGGGCGGGGTTGGCACTGGCGCCGCTCACCACCGCCATCATGGCAGGCTTGTGGCTGGGAGTAATGTGGCGCTGGCGCATTTCAGCCGCGGCCTCTCTGGTGGCTATCACCAGCGGCCCGGTCATCAGCGCCCTGCTGGAACCGGAAACCCTGCCCCTGTTCGGGCTGCTGACCCTGCTGATTGTGGTGCGTCACCGTAACAACCTGATTCGCCTGGCCCAGGGGCGGGAAACCGGGCTCTAGCGCCTGATCAGGCTAGTCCACGAGGCCGTTCTGACGCGGTTCCGCCACTGGCGGCAAAGTGTTCATAGGCCACCGGGGGACCGCCACAATCCGCTCGCCATCCTGCTGGCCAGCCTTAAGCCGCTGGGCGCCAGCATAGGCAATCATGGCACCGTTGTCGGTGCAGAACTCCGGACGAGCGTAGAACACCGAACCACGCAGCTTTTCTGCCATGGCCTCCAGTGCCGCCCGCAATCGCTTGTTGGCACTGACCCCGCCGGCAATGACCAGCCGCTTACACCCGGTTTGCTCCAGGGCTCTGCGACATTTGATGACCAGGGTATCGACTACCGCAGCTTCGAAAGCCAGAGCAATGTCCGCTTTTACCTGCTCATCCAGCGTGCCTTTATCTTTAGCGTCGTTAACGGTATTCAGGGTATAGGTTTTCAGACCACTGAAGGAAAAATCCAGGCCGGGACGATCGGTCATCGGTCGGGGAAAACGGTACTGCCCCTCGCGGCCCTTTTCCGCAAGGGCAGCTACCCGGGGGCCACCCGGATAATCCAGGCCCAGCATTTTCGCAGTTTTATCGAACGCCTCGCCGGCGGCATCATCCACCGATTCACCCAGCATCTGGTACTCACCAATGCCATCCACCCGCACTAACTGGGTATGGCCACCGGACACCAGCAGCGCGACAAACGGAAACGCCGGCGGATTATCCTCCAGCATGGGCGCCAGCAGGTGACCTTCCATGTGATGCACGCCTAACACCGGAACCCCCAGCGCATAGCCCAATGCATGCGCCACCGAGCCGCCCACCATCAGGGCACCCACCAACCCCGGCCCGGCGGTATAGGCGATACCTTCGATATCAGAACGGGCTTTGCCGGCCTGAGCCAGCACCTCATCACACAATGGGAGCAGCTTGCGCACATGATCCCGGGAAGCCAGCTCCGGCACCACGCCACCATAATCGGCGTGCATACCGATTTGACTGTAAAGGGCATGGGCCAGCAGCCCCTGCTGATCATCGAACAGGGCTACACCGGTCTCATCGCACGAGGTTTCAATACCTAGAATCAGCATAATGGGCACTACATCCAAGGGGTGTCGGGTACGTTGGCGGCATTTTAGCAGAAACCCGAAAGCTTCCGGCAGTTTCGTTGAACAGTGATTGACCTTGGCCAGCCCAGCGGCTATCATTGCCGCCCTAAATTAGCACTGGTCGAGTTTTAGCCAATCTGACCAGGGATCGAGCCCGTACGGCACTGGCCGACGGAACAAATTGAAACCGAATCTATCAGGTAGGTGATTTTCGAATGCCAGCTGTTAAAGTGAAAGAGAATGAGCCGTTTGACGTAGCACTGCGTCGCTTCAAGCGTTCCTGCGAGAAGGCCGGTGTACTGTCTGAAGTACGTCGTCGTGAGCACTACGAGAAGCCGACCGCTGTTCGTAAGCGTAAAGCAGCTGCTGCCGTTAAGCGTCATCTCAAGAAGCTTCAGCGGGAACAGCGTAAGTTCGAGCGTCTGTACTGAGTTCAGGCGCGCATCGACTGCACAACTGATTGCCGGAACGGCGTTTCGCCCCACCCGGCAAGCTGAAAATGCCGCCGAGGCCTGGCTTCGGCGGCATTTTTGGCTATGGCGAAAATGCCTTCGCACCCGGTACCCCGGCTGAAGTGGAGCCATCATGAGCGGACTGATCCCTCAACGCTTTGTTGAAGACCTACTGGATCGCATCGATCTGGCGGAACTGGTCGGTTCGCGCATCACGCTGAAAAAAGCCGGAGCCAACTACAAGGCCTGCTGCCCATTTCACGACGAGAAGACGCCATCATTTAACGTTCGACCGGACAAGGGCTTCTATCACTGCTTTGGCTGTGGCGCCCATGGCGACGCCATCAGCTTTGTTCGCGAATTTGAGGGCCTGGGTTTTACCGAAGCGGTAGAAGAACTGGCCAAGCGTGCCGGGCTGGAAGTGCCGTACGACCGAGCGGCCAAACAGGAAATGCAACAGGCGCGAACACTGACCGATGCCCTGGAGTTTGCCAACCGGTTCTATCACTCAGCACTGACCAGTCAGCAAGGCGGTTATGCCCGGGACTACCTGAAGCAGCGGGGACTGGATGAAAACATTATCCAGCAGTATCAGATTGGGTTTGCACCGGGCACCGGCACGGCACTTTACGACGCCGCCCCGAAGGATCTTAAAGCACCACTGATTGAGACCCGCACGGTGTCGGACCAGTACGGCCGCCCCAGGGATCTGTTCCGCAACCGGGTTATGTTTCCCATCCGGAACACTCGAGGCAAAACCATCGCCTTCGGCGGGCGCACGCTGGGCGACGACAAGGCCAAGTACATTAACTCGCCGGAATCGGACGTTTTCCACAAGAGCCGGGAAATCTACGGCCTGTTCGAGGCCCGGCAAGCCATTCGACAACTGGACAAGTTGCTGGTGGTCGAAGGCTATATGGATGTGATTGCGCTGGCCCAGCACGGCATCCATTACGCGGTGGCGACTCTGGGGACGGCCACCAACCAGGACAGCCTGACCGCACTGCTTCGGCACGTTCGGCATATCGTGTTCTGTTTTGACGGCGACCAGGCAGGTTTTCGGGCAGCGGACAGGGCCATGGAGAACGCCCTGGAACTGATGGCAGACGGGCTCCACCTGCAGTTCCTCATGCTGCCAGAAGGCGAAGACCCGGACACACTGGTACGCAAAGAAGGGCCGGACGCATTTCAGAAGCGTATTGAGGGCGCCACACCCTTCTCACGCTATCTGTTTGATCGCCAGAGCCAGGGCCTTGATCTGCAGTTGCCCGAACACCGAGGCGAACTTCGGGCACGGGTTGAGCCCTTGCTGAACAAGATGCCCCGCAGCACGTTGCGGGACGCCATGTGGCACGAAATGCTGCGCCTTTGCGGCGGCCGCAACCAGTGGCAGAACCGCCAGCAGGGCCAGAATTACAAGGCACGGGGCTGGCGCAACGAAGGCCAGAACCGGCCGGCAGAAGAGCGGATAGACGTAAAGCTCAGCAAAGACAGCACCTTGTGCCTGGCCCTGCTGGAGGCGCCGGAACTGGCAACCGAAGTGAAAGCTCTGGCAGACAGCACCCGGCAGCTTGAACGCGCGGGGCGTTTTGCCCGCTGGTTACTGGAAGAAAAAATTCAGACCCGCAAGACACTTGTCGCGGGGCTGGCCACGAACAAACAGGCCAGGGACAGGTTTTACAACCTGTTTGATGAACTGGAGCATATACCGGCCCGGGAAAGCACACTGGCGGCTGCCAGAGAGCTGTTAAGCCCGAATGAAGAGGCCGCGCGCCAGCAGAGGCTGGCAACACTGCTCCGGAACCTGGCACAGCTTTCCCCGGAAGAACGGGAGGAGCTGCGAACGCTCAGCGCCGGTACGTTAAATCCGAAGGCTGAAAGCTGAGCACTTGAAACCTGTTGCCCTGATCACCATCTAACCATTCGGTGGCAGCGCAACCGAGCGACAGCTATAATGGCTGTTTAACTTTTTTCCTTTTTAAAAGCGAGTTCACAGGGTGTCTATGTCAGGCAATTCGCAGAAATCACGTTTGAAAGACCTCATCGCACGAGGCAAGGAACAAGGTTACCTGACTTACGCCG
>JAJUKC010000077.1 GCA_029264995.1 Marinobacter sp.
GGAGAGGGAGGGATTCGAACCCTCGGTACGATTGCTCGTACGGTTCCTTAGCAGGGAACTGGTTTCAGCCACTCACCCACCTCTCCTTGAGAACGGGGCGTATACTACCATAATTTTTCTGTTTTCATAGGGTTGACACGACTTTTTTCTGGCCGATTTTCCCCACAATCAAAAAAGCCGTCCGGGTTACCCGCGAACGGCTTTCTAACTGATCAACGATTGCCCGGTTCCGGCTCTTCAGAGCCTTTTTCAGACTGAATTCGCTGATAGATTTCTTCGCGGTGAACCGCCACATCTTTTGGCGCGTTCACACCGATGCGTACCTGATTCCCCTTTACACCCAGAACGGTGACGGTAATTTCGTCGCCGATCATCAGGGTTTCGCCAACACGGCGAGTCAAAATCAACATATCCCTTACTCCCTATTCCAGAGCTACCTGTTCCGACAAACACTACTGTTTACTTATTGCTTTTATAATGAGATCACTTCAGACACTAAAGACGCAGAAATACTTATGCTTACCTGAATCCTGATAGCTATCTTCAATGACCTTAATCAGAGAGCATCTGAGACTTCCCGCCTCAGGCACTCTCCTTCACCCCGGCTTTATCCAGCTCGAACGCACTGTGCAGTGCCCGAACGGCAAGCTCGAGATACTTCTCATCGATCACCACCGAAATCTTGATTTCTGACGTGGAGATCATCTGAATATTGATGCCCTCATTGGACAGCGCTTCAAACATTTTGGTTGCAACGCCCGCATGGGAGCGCATACCCACGCCCACGATGCTGACCTTCGCGATCTTGGTATCTCCACCCACTTCACCGGCACCAAGCTCAGCGGTAACACCGCGCAACACTTCCTGGGCCCGTTTGAAATCGTTGCGATGCACCGTAAACGTAAAGGCGGTCTTGTTATCCTCGCCCACGTTCTGAACGATCATATCTACTTCGATATTAGCATCACTGACGGGCTTGAGAATCCGCAGTGCGCTGCCCGGTGTATCGGGCACACCAGAGATCGTCAGCTTGGCTTCGTCACGATTGAAAGCAATGCCGGAAACAACCGGTTGTTCCATGGCGTTCTCATCCTCAAAAGTAATCAGGGTGCCCTCGCCTTCCTGAAAGCTGGACAACACCCTTAATGGAACGTTGTATTTACCTGCAAACTCAACTGAGCGAATCTGGAGTACCTTAGAACCCAGACTAGCCATCTCGAGCATTTCTTCAAATGTAATGCGCTCCAACCGGCGGGCACTGTCCACTACCCTGGGGTCGGTTGTGTAAACGCCATCTACATCAGTATAGATCTGGCATTCATCGGCCTTCAGTGCCGCCGCCAGGGCAACCGCCGTGGTGTCAGAGCCACCGCGGCCGAGCGTAGTGATGTTGCCATTGTCATCAATGCCCTGGAAGCCGGCAACCACGACCACCCGGCCAGCATCCAGATCTTCCCGCACGCGCTGTTCATCAATCTGCTTGATGCGGGCTTTGGTATGGCTGCTGTCGGTGAGAATCCTGACCTGGGAACCGGTGTAGGACCGGGCATCGCAGCCCCGCTTCTGGAGCGCCATGGACAACAGGGCAATGGTCACCTGCTCACCGGTGGAAACCAGAACGTCCATCTCACGGGGGGTAGGCTCATCCATAATATCGTTGGCGAGTGCAATCAAACGGTTGGTCTCACCGCTCATGGCCGAGACCACAACCACGACATCGTGCCCTTCTTTGCGGAACCGACAGACCTTGTCAGCCACAGCTTCAATCCGCTCGGTTGTCCCGACGGACGTACCACCAAATTTCTGAACCAGCAGAGCCATGTTTCCCAAACTCCGAAACGGGGTGTCACAACGGGGCTGGGCGCCCCGCCATTAAAAACAAACGGGCGGGATTATAAACCTCCGCCCGTATCAGAAAATAGTTGTTTACCCGATATTTTGCTCAACCCAGGCCGGCACACCAGCCAGGGCTTCGGCCAGACGGGATGGGTCATTACCACCACCTTGGGCCATGTCAGGGCGACCGCCGCCTTTGCCGCCTACCAGGGAGGCCAGATGCTTCATCAGATCGCCAGCCTTGATGCGGTTGGTGGCAGACTTTGTCACACCGGCCACCAGGACCACTTTTCCGTCTTCTACAGTGGCCAGCACCACAACGCCCTCGCCCAGCTTGTTCTTGAGCTGATCCGCAGTTTCCATCAAGGCCTTGCGGTCAGCGCCTTCCATCTCGGAGGCCACCACTTTCAGGCCTGCCACTTCGACCGCGGAACCAGCCAGATCAGTTCCCGCGGAACTTGCCAGTTTTGCTTTCAGGGCATCGACATCCTTTTCAAGCTGGCGATTACGGTCCAGAACCTGCTTGACCTTGTCGACGACAGAATCACGGGTGCCCTTCACCAGGCGTGCGGTCTCGCGCAGCGTACGCTCGGTTTCATCAACCCATTCCAGCGCACCAAACCCGGTAACGGCCTCAATACGACGAACGCCAGAGGAAATACCGCTTTCGGACGTAATGCGGAATAATCCGATATCGCCGGTACGGGCAACATGGGTACCACCACACAGTTCAACAGAGTATTTGTCGGTACCCATGGTGAGCACCCGTACTACATCGCCGTACTTCTCGCCGAACAGAGCCATCGCTCCTTTTTCCTTCGCGGTATCCATATCGGTAATGTCGATATCTACCGGCGTGTTCTCCAGGATCTGTTCGTTAACCGTACGCTCGATCTCTCTCAGCTGCTCCGGCGTCACGGCTTCGAAATGGGAGAAGTCGAATCGCAGTTTGTCCGGATCGACCAGCGAGCCCTTCTGGGTAACGTGTTCACCCAGGATATTGCGCAGGGCCGCGTGCAGCAGGTGCGTAGCCGAGTGGTTGCGCTTGATGCGCTCACGACGGGCATGATCAATCCGCGCATCCACTTCCAGCCCGGGGAACAGCTCACCTTCAATCAGGGTGCCCACATGCAGGTGGTTATCCCCTTCTTTGCGGGTGTCGGTTACCTGGAAGCGGCCACCGCTCCAGGTCAGCAGGCCGGTATCACCCACCTGACCACCAGACTCCGCATAGAACGGCGTGCGCTCCAATACCACCACACACTCATCACCGGCTTCCGCGTTACGCTCTTCGCCGTTGACCAGCACCGTGCGGATACGTTCATGGCCGTCGATGTGGTCGTAACCGGTAAACTCGGTTTTGCCCTCGATCGTGATGCCGGCGGCGTTGTAATCAATACCAAATTTGCTGGCGGCACGAGCCCGGTCGCGCTGGGCTTCCATGGCCTTTTCGTAGCCTTCGTAATCCAGGGTCAGGCCACGCTCGCGGGCAATGTCGTTGGTCAGATCGACCGGGAACCCATAGGTATCGTAAAGAGTAAACACGGTTTCACCGGGAATCTCGGTGCCCTTCAGCTCCGCAATGTCCTGCTCCAGCAGGCGCAGGCCTTTGTCCAGGGTCTTGGCGAACTGCTCTTCTTCCTGCAGCAACACCTTTTCGATCTGCTTGCGGCTACTCACCAGTTGCGGATAGGCCTCGCCCATCAGCTCAACCAGGGCACCGGTAAGCTTGTAGAAAAACGGCTGGGTAGCACCGAGTTTGTTGCCGTGGCGAGCTGCGCGGCGAATGATCCGGCGCAGTACAAAGCCGCGGCCTTCATTGGACGGCATCACACCGTCGGCAATCAGGAAGGCACAGGAACGGATATGGTCCGCCACCACACGCAGAGACGCTTCGGTGGTAGCCGCGCCACCCAGAATGTCGGATGCCGCCTTCAACAGGTCCTGGAACAGGTCGATTTCATAGTTACTGTGAACGCCTTGCAGAACCGCAGCAATCCGCTCCAGCCCCATACCGGTATCCACCGAGGGCTTGGGCAGGTTCAGCATCTCGCCGTCGGCGGTGCGGTTGTATTGCATGAAGACCACGTTCCAGATCTCGATGTAGCGGTCACCGTCTTCTTCCGGGCTGCCCGGGGGGCCACCCGCCACATCAGGGCCATGATCGTAGAAAATCTCGGTGCACGGGCCGCAGGGGCCGGTATCACCCATCTGCCAGAAGTTATCGGAAGCGTAGCGGGCGCCTTTGTTGTCGCCAATGCGCACAATCCGCTCCGCCGGTACACCGATTTCCTTATTCCAGATATCAAAGGCTTCGTCGTCTTCGGCGTACACCGTTACCCACAGCTTTTCCTGGGGCAGATTCAGGTGCTGCTCGCCGGTCAGGAAGGTCCAGGCGAAATTGATTGCCTCGCGCTTGAAGTAATCGCCGAAGCTGAAATTGCCAAGCATCTCGAAGAAGGTATGGTGACGCGCCGTATAACCCACGTTCTCCAGATCATTGTGCTTGCCGCCGGCACGCACGCATTTCTGGGAACTGGTCGCTCGTGTATAGTCGCGCTCCTCGCGGCCGAGGAAAAGATCCTTGAACTGGTTCATCCCCGCGTTGGTAAACAGCAGAGTGGGATCATCGTGGGGTACCAGTGAACTGCTGGGCACAATGGCATGCCCTTGCTGCTGGAAATATTCGAGGAATGCTTGTCGCAACTCTGCGGTTTTCATAGACCTTTGATACCTTTCGACCTGATACACCTTGCCAGAACCCCGCCGAATGAACCGCCGGGCCTGAGGTTAAATGCGATTACTTACATGCGTGTGCAAATCGGCTACTCTAGCACACGCCGAGAACTTGAAAAACGTGAAAACTCACAGGAGACGCCATGCCCCGACGCTTTCATGAAGCCGATGAACTTCTGCCACCGGCGACCGGCCTGAAACGCGCCCTGGCCATCATTTACGATGGGCTGATCAGTATCGCCGTGCTACTTGTCGCCAGCTGGGTATACACCATGATTGCGGGCTGGATTACGGGCTGGGATCGCTACGAGCAAATGGCAGAAGCCGGCGAACTCTCGGGAGACCCGGGGCTGACCTTCGTTCTTTTTCTGGTGCTGTATCTGTTTTTCGCCTATTTCTGGACCCGCATCGGCCAGACCCTCGGCATGCAGGTCTGGCGCGTTCGCATCGAGAATCTCGATGGCACCTCCGTGAGCTGGACCCAGGCCCTGATTCGCTATGTTACCGCCGCGATCATCGTTTTCCTGAGCATTCTCGGCGCCTACTACCTGGGCGCGCTGACGTTGCTGCTCAGCATCCCGGCCATCATCGCACTGTTCTACCCCATCAACGGGCTGTCACTGACCGACAGAACCTCAAACAGCGTGGTTGTTCAGGTGGCCGGGCCCAAGAAAAAATAATCCCGGCACTACCCCGCCCTACGCATCAGGACGGCTCCGACAATACCGTTAACAACAATCGGAGCCAGCACTGCAATCAGCGGATTAAAGCCGTACACCATGCTCATCGGCCCCAGCAAATCCTGCATATACTTGAACAGCAACCCCACCAGCAGTCCGGTAAATACCCGGAACCCCATGGTCACAGACCGCAGCGGCCCAAACACAAAGGAAATGGCGACCAACACCATCACCGCCGTGCCCAGGGGCATCAGTGCCTTTTTCCAGAACGCGAGCCAGTATTGCGCCGCGCTCAGCCCCTGCTCTCCGAGATAGGCCGCATAGGTATACAGGCCCGTCATCGACAGATTTTCCGGCTTAACGATCAGTACGCTCAGTACGCTCGGCGACAGGCCCGTCTCCCAACGCAGTGACGCGCTCACATCACGCACTGTGCGCTCCGGTTCAATGCGGGTGGAGGTCACATTCTCCAGTAGCCAGTAGTCGCCCTGATAGATGGCGCGCTCAGCGAAGCTGGCAACCTGCAACTGCCGGGCATCGTCAAACCGGAACAGCGAAACCCCATGCAACACACCGTTTGGCTGAACCGCATTCAGGTGCATGAAGGTATTGCCTTCGCGATGCCACACCCCTTCCGCCGAAGCCACATTGCTCCCCGCCCCCAACGCCACCGCCTTGTCACTCTGGGCGATACGTTCGGTGGTCGGCGCGACATACTCTCCAATCGCAACGCCGAGCAGAACCACGATCAGCGCCGGTTTCATGGCCGACCAGACAATGCGCTTGAGCGACACACCGGCTGCCCGGATTACCGTCAGCTCAGAGGAACTGGCCATGGAGCCCAGGCCGACCAGGCAGCCCATGAACGCACCCAGTGGCAGGTAATCGTAGATTCGCCGGGGCAAGGTCAGTGCTACATACCACAGCGCCTGCAGGGTTTGATATTCGTTGCGCGTGTCTTCCAGTTCGGCGATGAACGCAAAGATCACATCCAGCGACAACACCACAACCATCACCAGGAACATGGCGCCGCCAACGGTACGCATCACATAACCATCAATCTTATGCATGCTGGCGGCCCTCCCTCTCGAGACGGCGACGGTTCAACCACCCCGGGCCAAACTGCAGCCAGAGGCCCAGCGCCAGGAACAGCGCATGCACCCAGAGCATTCCCACCCACTCAGGCACCTTTTCATCCGCCAATGCGTCCCGGGCCACAATCAGCAAGCCCAGATAGGTGATGTAAACCAGCATGGCCGGCAACAGATGGAAAAAACGCCCCTGGCGGGGATTCACCCGACTGAGCCGAACGGCCAGTAAAGTAACGATGGGCACAATCAACGGCAGCGATATTCGCCAGTGCAGCAGGGCACGATCTTCCGGATTATCTGAATTCCACAGCGCCAACGTGCTCAGGCCCTCCTCCAGCTCCTTGCTGCCCTCCTGGCCGCTGACAATCTTCAAACCGTAGACTTCAAATTCAGTGACGTTGTAATCCAGCCGCCCGGGAGCACCCTGAAAACGCCCACCATCCTCCAGCACCAGAAACCGGCTGCCGGTTTCCTCATCAATAAACTGAGAACCAGACTCCGCAGTGATCAGAGTGACACCCTTACCATCCTTGTCGTACTCGGCAATAAACACCCCCTGCAACTGGCGCTTGTCGTCGCTCAGGGCTTCGGTGTAAGTCACCCGATCGCCGGAGGTAAAGTCCTGAAACCGCCCCGGGGCCAGCATTTCAAACTCGGTAGCCTTTCGCTGCTCGTTAAAGATGTGCTCCACCTGTTTCATGCCCCAGGGAGAGATGTAAAGGCTCATGGCCCCCACCACCAGCATGACCGGCAGCGCTCCAAGCAACGTTTTCGCCAGCAACTGCTTTTCACTCACACCGCAGGCGAACAACACCGTCATCTCACTTTCGAGATACATCCGGCCATAGGCCAGCAGAATTCCGATAAACAGGCCCAGGGGCAGAATGAGTTCCAGAAAACCGGGAAAACGATACCCCATAATCGCAAACAGCACGCCGGCGGCAATCTCGCCCTCAGCGGCATCCGCCAGGTACTTGATAAAGCGCCCACTCATGAACACCAGCAACAGAATGCCAGACACCGCAAGCATACTGACCATGATCTGGCGAATGAGGTAACGGAAGATAATACTCAAATCAGTCTCTCTGGCGGCGCCGTCATTGGAGATGGAGGTTAAGGAGAACAGCGCGTATTCTATGTAACCTCGCCGACGAATGACAGTACGGGGCCCACACGATAAAACCATCGTAACGAAGCAGGCACCCGGCTTGATTAATAAAGGCTTTGCCCCAATCCTTAAGAGCATTGCCATCAACATTCAATTCAATTGAATAAAGCACAATCTGACAACGGAGTTGCCATGAGAGTTGCCATGAATTTCAGCCTGAGCAGCAAAGCCATCACAGCCACCAAAGCCGACTGCCTGGTTATCGGCCTGCCTGAGAAAGGCGAGTGGCCAGAATCCACCAAAGCAGCCGACGACGCGCTGGGCGGACTGATCAAGCAACTCGAGAAAGCCGGCGACCTGACCGGCAAGAACGCCTCCGTGAACACCCTGCCCCTGGTGGATCAGCCCTGGCAGCGCGTTGTGGTGATTGGCACTGGCAAAGATGCAGACCGCACAGCCACAGCCTATCGCAAGAGCCTGATTGCCATGACCGGCGCATTGAAAGATAGCCCCTCCAAAAGTGCACTGATCAGCCTGACCGATACTGCGGTTCAGGGCGAAGCTGCGGTCAGCTCTGAAGAGGCCCGGCTCAACCTGATTGGCCGGATTCTGGAAGACCAGCTCTACACCTTCACCGAATTCAAAAGCGAAAAGCCTGCCGCCCGCAAACTGAAAAAAGTTGTGGTACAGGCATCCGGCGCCGGCAAGTCCCTGAAAGATGCTTTCAACCTTGGCCTGGCCACCGGCCGCGGCATGAACTACACCAAAGACCTGGGCAACACCCCACCCAACATCTGCCACCCGGTCTGGCTGGCTGAACAGGCCAAGGCCATGGCCAAAGACTACGACTCCATCCAGACCGAAGTTCTGGACGAGAAGCAGATGGAAAAACTGGGCATGAACACCATCCTGGCCGTAGGCAAAGGTTCCAAGCAGCCTCCGCGCCTGATCGTGATGGAATACCGTGGCGGCAAGGCCAAAGACAAGCCCTACGTACTGGTGGGTAAAGGCATCACCTTCGACACCGGCGGCATCAGCCTCAAGCCCGGCGAAGGCATGGATGAAATGAAATACGACATGGGCGGCTCCGCCAGCGTCTTCGGCACCATGAAAGTCCTGGCCGAAACCAAACCCAAGATCAACGTAGTTGCCGTGATTGCTGCCGCTGAAAACATGCCGGACGGCGGAGCCTCCCGCCCCGGCGATATCGTCAAAACCCTGAGCGGCATGACCGTCGAAATCCTCAACACCGACGCCGAAGGCCGCCTGGTGCTATGCGACGCGCTCACCTATGTTAAAAAATTCGACCCGGCAGCCGTGGTCGACATGGCCACCCTCACCGGCGCCTGCATTATCGCCCTTGGCAATCACGCCACTGGCCTGTTGTCCAACAACGACGAACTGGCAAACGAACTGCTCGCCGCCGGCGAACGCACCGGCGACCGTGCCTGGCGCCTGCCTCTGTGGGACGAATACCAGAGCCAGCTCGACAGCAACTTCGCCGACATGGCCAACATTGGCGGCCGCCCGGCTGGTACCATCACCGCCGCGTGTTTCCTGAGCCGCTTCGCCAAGGACTACCGTTGGGCCCACCTGGACATCGCCGGCACCGCCTGGAACTCCGGCAAAGCCAAAGGCGCCACCGGCCGCCCGGTCCCCCTGCTGGTCGACTACCTGATGACCCATGCAGGGTAACCAGCCAAACCCTTCCCCGGAGCCCGGCAGCCCCGCTGCCGGCCCCTCCGGCCGGGACGACCAGAACCAGCGCTACTGGTTCCACATCCTCGCCCAGAACACCCCCGCCGCCCGCAACCTCCACGCTGCCAAACTCGTGGACAAAGCCTGGCAGCAGGGCGACCGTGTGTGCATCCTCTGCGACTCCGAAGACCAGGCCCAGGAACTCGACGACCTGCTGTGGAACTTCACCCCCGAAGCCTTCATCCCTCACAGCATCGCCAAAGAACCAACCACACCTTGCACCGACCCCGTCGGCATTTTGCTCTACCCGCCAGCCGCGGTGGACTGGGATACCGTTATCGTCCTGTCCTCAACCCTGCCTGAAGACGCTGACCAATACCGCCGCCTAGCACTGGTGGCCTATAATGATCCGGCCGTATTGAACCAAGCTCGGGGGCACTACAAGCAACTCCGAACAATGGGAATTGAGGCGAAGGTGCATGATATGCGGCGGAGGTAATTCGTTTTTTGCCACGGACGCTCACGGACCCACACGAACAGCAAACGAAAAGCAAAACTCACCAGCGACCAGCAAAAAGTTCGACCTGTGAGGTTGGGGGTAGGCTTTCCAAAAATTTCGTAGGCCATGGATGGCCGGAGAGAAGCGCACAGGGAAGTGCTCGTAGCGGTTTTTGGAAAGCCTACCCCCAACCTCACACTGCACCACATCCGCAGTCTTCGTTTCACTGAGGTTCGCCGCATCAACAGCGACCATGTATAATCGGCCAATTCAGAATTTCCCTATGTGAATCAACCAAAACGGTCACTGCATAATCCCATGGAAAAAACCTACCAGCCAGAAAACATCGAGCGCCAGTGGTACGAAAACTGGGAATCCAAAGGCTATTTCCGCCCCAGCGGAGAAGGCGATTCCTATAGCATCGCCATCCCGCCACCCAACGTGACCGGCAGCCTCCACATGGGCCACGCCTTCCAGCACACCATCATGGACACCCTCACCCGCTTCAAGCGCATGCAGGGCCGTAACGCATTGTGGACCGTGGGCACCGACCACGCCGGCATCGCCACCCAGATGGTGGTTGAGCGCAAACTGGCTGCAGAAGAAGACAAA
>JAJUKC010000053.1 GCA_029264995.1 Marinobacter sp.
TGGCCTCCGCGGATTTTGGTTTTTCTTTTAATTTCAATTGGTTGAAACAAAGAATGCCATTTTCCGCCGGAGGTTTTATTTATTCAGTTCGCATTTTTTACAATAAGATCATTGGTTTACGTTTATGGATGGGCACTAGCTTGGAAGTGCCATAGATTCATCTTAAATTTAACAGCTAATTATACGAACGCGTTCGTATAACACGCATTCGTATAACTCCAAAAATCTCGGTCCTAACAAACCCCAGCCTCACCAATAAAATCAGCAAATTACCTGAATCCACCACGGCTACCGCCGGAGTTATACGCCCGCGTTCGAGCCACCCCTGCTCCAGATTGGGGGCGTATAACTCCGCACGCCCCGATATTCCTTTTCAAACTTATCAGAAGGTTAGCAACATTTCCCGGTACCTTCCCGGAGTTTTGCGAACGCGTTCGTATAACTCCAGGCTTTATGTTGTTTCTGGCTGGTTTGGCATGGGGGAATCCTGCAATACTTGGGCTTTACCCTCGCTGAAAGAGACTCCTTTATGCACGCGCCTTTCTGGCTGACTACGGCTTTGCTGTTTCCGGTGTTGCTCTATCAGGGCAAGCGCACCCGGCGGGTGACACCACGGCTGCCAGAGGCCACTGGGGATTGCGCAGGCCAGTACGGCGAGGGAGAGCCCGTTTTTCGGTTGCTGGTGCTGGGCGAGTCCACTGCGGCGGGCGTGGGGGTTGAAAGCCACGCCCAGGGTCTGGCAAGCCAGTTGGCGTTGCAGTTACATCAACGCACCGGGCTCTGTATTGGCTGGTCTACCTTTGGGGTGAATGGTATTCGGCTGGGTGCGCTGCTTGATGCGCTGGGCTCCGCCGACTTGCCACCGGCAGATGCGGTATTACTGAGCATGGGGGTAAACGACACTACCGGTTTCACTCCACGGTTCCGGTTTCGCCGGCAACTGATTCAGCTCCGTGAAATCCTGGCAACCCGGTATCAGGCGCCCATTACGTTACTCAGCGTGCCGCCCATGGACAAATTCTCGGCCTTGCCGGCACCCCTGCGCCAGGTTATGGGATGGCGGGCGCGGCAGTTGGACAGGGTGTATCAGGTGCTTGCGGCAAGGAACCCGGACGATTTCCGGTATCTGGGTTACCCCACAGTGTCAGACCCTGCCCTGCTCGCCCGGGACGGCTACCACCCGAGCGACAAGGGCTACCGCGCTATCGCGCAGGCGTTGGCCGAACAGGACTGGGGGCTGCCGCCCCCGTAACTCATCCCAGGTTCTTGCGCATGAATTTCTGCAGCTCGCCCACAATCCCGCTGCGGAAGGCCAGTACCGTCAGCACAAAGATGCCGCCAAGGATCGGGTCTACCCAGTCGCGCAGGGGCCCCTGGGACAGCTGGTATTCAATGTTCACCACAAAGGTGGCGCCCACCACCGGCCCAAGCAGCGTACCCATGCCGCCCACCAGAGTCATCAGGATGACCTCGCCCGACATATGCCAGTGGGCATCATTGAGAGACGCCAACTGGAACACCACGGATTTCATGGAGCCGGCCAGGCCCGCCAGCGCGGCGGAGATCACAAAGGCCAGGATCTTGTAACGATCCACGTTGTAACCCAGCGAGACCGCCCGCGGTTCGTTCTGCTTGATGGCTTTCAGGATCTGCCCGTACGGGCTGCTGACAATGCGCTGCACCAGCAGATAACAGGCGATAAACACCACCAGCACGAAGTAGTACATGTTGAGGTTGTCTTCAAGGTTAATCAGACCAAACAGCTCGCCCCGGGGGATGCCGTGCATGCCGTCTTCACCGCCGGTAAATTCCGACTGCACAAAGAAGAAGAACACCAGCTGTGCCAGCGCCAGGGTTACCATGGCAAAGTAGATGCCTTGCCGGCGGATCGACAATAACGCAAAGGCCAGTCCCAACAAGGTGGCCGTGGCGGTACCAGCAATAATGCCCATCTCGGTGGTCAGGCCGGAGAAATTACTGAGCAGGTAGCCCGTGGTGTAACCTCCGGAGGCCAGGAAGGCCGCATGGCCGAAGGACAGCAGGCCGGTAAAGCCGAACAGCAGGTTAAAGGCCACCGCAAACAAGGCAAAACACAGGATCTTCATCAGGAAGACCGGGTACATCACGAAGGGCGCGGCCAGCAGCAACAGCAGTAGCACGCCGTTCACCATCAGTTTCTTGCGGTCCTGGATCTTTTGCTGCTCGACAATGGCTTTGTGGATATCGGCAGGATTAACAGGCTGGTCCATGATTATGCCTCCTTACCGAACAGGCCGGTGGGTCGAATCATCAGCACCAGGACCATCACCAGGAAGATAACGGCCGAAGACGCCGGCGGGTAAAACGTTTTGGTGAGGCCTTCGATCACGCCCATCAGGATGCCCGTGATAATCGCCCCGCCAATGGAGCCCATGCCCCCGATAACCACCACCGCAAAGACCACGATGAGAATGTTGGAACCCATCACCGGGGTCACCGAATAAATGGGTGCCGCCAGCACACCGGCGAAAGCCGCCAGCATGACGCCGAATCCGTAGGTCAGGCTCACCAGCAAGGGTACGTTAATGCCGAAGCCCTGCATGAGCTGTGAGTCTTCGGTGCCCGCCCGGAGGTAGGAGCCCAGTTTGGTTTTCTCGATGATGAACCAGGTGCCGAAACACACCAGCAGGGCCACCACGATGACCCAGGCCCGGTAGTACGGCAGGAACATGAAGCCAAGGTTGATGCCGCCTTTGAACATGTCCGGCATGGAATATCGAAGCCCGGACACGCCGTAGATATTGGTGAGCACGCCCTGGATGATCAGGGCCACCCCGAAGGTGAGCAGCAGGCTGTAGATATGATCCTGGCCAGCAATGCGCCGGAGCAGGAAGTATTCGATGAGCATACCAAAAGCGCCAACCAGTACGGGAGCGACGAAGAGCGCGACCCAGTAATTGACGCCCAGCAGGTCAAACAGAACCACGGTGACCAGGGCACCGAGCATGTACATGGCGCCATGGGCAAAGTTGATGATCTTCAGCAGACCGAAGATAACCGCGAGGCCAAGGCTTAACAGGGCGTAGAAGGCGCCGTTGATAATCCCGATCAGCAGCTGGCCAGACAGCACAGCAAGGGGGACGCCGAAAATCATGGTCATGTTGCTAACTCCACAAGCAGCGCAGACGTTGTTTTTGTTGGGGTGTTCGTCCGGGCGGGTACCCGGCGCCGGTCGCGCTTAGAGACCGGGCACCGGGTAATTCCCCGTTGCTTAGTTCACCAGCTTGCACTTGCTCTCAGAGAGCGGACGGTAGGCTTCATCCGCCGGAATCGTCCGCAGGATCTTGTACAGATCCCATTCATTCTTGGACTCCGCCGGGGTTTTCACTTCCGCCAGGTACATGTCATGCACCATACGGCCGTCTACCCGGATTTTGCCGTTCTTGGCAAACATGTCGTTGATGGGTGTATCCATCATCTGCTTGCGCACGGTCTGGGCATCATCCGAGCCGGTGGCAGCCACCGCATTCAGGTATTGCATGGTGCTGGAGTAAATGCCGGCATGAACCATGGTCGGGCGTACGCCGGTTTCTTTCATGAAGCGATCAGACCACTCGCGGGTTTCGTCGTTCATGTCCCAGTACCAGCCGGTCGTCAGCTGGATGCCTTGCGCGGTTTCCGCACCGAGGGCGTGGACATCGGTAAGGAACAGCAGCAAAGCCGCCAGCGTCTGGCCTGCCTGCGTTACCCCAAACTCACTGGCGGTGGTAATGGCGTTGGTGGTGTCTGCACCGGCACTCGCCAGGCCGACGACATCCGCTCCCGAGGCCTGGGCCTGGAGGATGAAGGAAGAGAAATCCTGGGTCGGGAACGGATGGCGCACGGTGCCCACGATCTCGCCGCCGTTGGCCTCAACCACGCGGGTAACGTCGGCTTCCAGGGCGTGGCCGAAGGCGTAGTCGGCGGTCAGCAGATACCAGGTCTTGCCGCCTTCCTTCACTACAGCACTGGCCGTACCATTGGCCAGCGGATAGGTGTCGTATACATAGTGAATGTGGTTGGGTGTGCAGTGTTCGTTGGTGATGCTGGAAGCCGCCGAACCGGAAATGATGCCCAGCCGGTCGTTCTCTTCCAGGATCTTGCTCACGGCGATGGACACCGAGGAAGCCACCATACCGGCCACCAGATCCACCTTGTCGTTTTCCACCCAGCGGCGAACGGTACTGGAGGAGGTGTCCGGGCTGTTGCGGTCGTCAGCACTTACCACTTCAATCTTGGCACCATTGACGGTGCCGCCAAAATCCTTGATCGCCATTTCCAGGGCAGTCAGGCCATTGGGGCCGGCCAGGTCTCGATAGGTACCGGACATATCGGCCAGATAGCCAATTTTTACGGTGTTGTCCGAGATTGCCGCTTGAGCACCACTGGCCATCAGAGCTGATGCAACGGCTGAGGTCAGAAGCTTTTTCATCATTGTCATTGTTGTTTCTCCGCTACTGTCTTGCGTTGGTTCGGGTTGTTGTTGCTCTTATTACTCTCGTTCTATCCGGGGTCAGACCCCCAAATAGCCATCCAGCACCGACTGTTTGGCACTCAGTTCGTTGGCGCTGATTTCTTCCACAATCTGGCCGTGCTCCACCACGTAATGTCGGTCGGCCAACGGCGCGGCAAAGTGGAAATTCTGCTCCACCAGAACAATGGTCAGGCCCTTGTTCTTCAGGGCTATCAGGACTTCCCCCAGTTTCTCCACGATCACCGGGGCCAGGCCTTCGGTGATTTCATCCAGCAACAGCATGTTGGCGCCGGTGCGCAGAATGCGGGCCATGGCCAGCATCTGTTGCTCGCCCCCGGAAAGCTTGGTGCCCTGGCTGAAGCGGCGTTCATAGAGGTTGGGGAACATGGTGTAGATTTCTTCCAGGCTCATGCCACCGCTGCGCACCACCGGCGGCAGGGTGAGGTTTTCCTGCACACTGAGGGAGGAAAAAATGCCCCGATGCTCGGGGCAATACCCGACACCCAACCTGGCAATATGATGAGGCGCGCACTGCATGGTTTCTTCGCCGTTGATCATGATGGAGCCCGTGCGCCGGCCCACCATGTTCATGATGGCTTTCAGCGTGGTGCTGCGCCCGGCGCCATTTCGGCCGAGCAGTGTGACCAGCTCGCCCCGCTGAACCACCATGTCGATGCCGTGCAGAATGTGGGATTCGCCATAGAATGCGTGCAGGCCGGAAATGCGCAGCTGCTCGTATTCGCGGTCCGGATTCTTGCTCATTGGGCCGCCTCCACATTTTCGCTGGCGGCGGCCTGTGACCCCCGCTCGCCACTGCCATCACTGCCCATATACACCTCGCGCACACGCGGGTCGGCGGAGACCGTCTGGTAATCGCCTTCCGTCAAGACTGCACCCTGGGCCAGCACGGTGATGCGGTCGCACAGTTTGCTGACCACGCTCAGGTTGTGCTCCACCATCAGTACCGTGCGACCCTGGGCGGCCTTGCGCACCAGTTCCACTACGCGGTCAACGTCTTCCGAGCCCATGCCCTGGGTGGGTTCGTCCAGCAGCAACAGCTGGGGTTCCATGGCCAGGGTGGTGGCCAGCTCCAGCGCCCGTTTTCGGCCATACGCAAGCTCTACCGTGGTGGTATTGGCGAACTCGGCCAGGCCAACAGACTCCAGCAGCTCCATACAGCGCTCGTTGAGCTTGTGCAGGGAGTTGCCGGATTTCCAGAAGCTGTAGGAGGAGCCCTCTGCGGTTTGCAGGGCCACGCGAATGTTTTCCAGCGCGGTCATGTGGGGAAACACGGCAGAGATCTGGAAGGAGCGAACAATGCCTTTACGGGCAATGGCGGCGGATTTCAGGGGAGTGATGTCTTCGCCGCGGTACAGAATCTGCCCGCGGGTGGGAATCAGGAACTTGGTCAACAGGTTGAATACGGTGGTCTTGCCGGCACCGTTGGGGCCGATCAGGGCGTGGATATCCCCCTGACGGATCTGGAGGTTGACGTCGTTAACGGCGACAAACCCCTTGAATTCCTTGACCAGGTTACGGGTCTCGAGAACGTACTGTTCACTCATGAGCCACTTCACCTTTTGTTATTGTTGTATTTCGCAACTAGCACACAGATTAGATTTACGTGCACGTAAACGTCAAGAACTAATTTTGATATTTCTCGGGCGGTATGGAATAGGTCATGGTGGAGTGTGCCACCGGGTCTTCCATGCCATCGGAATAGACGAAAACCTCGCCCACGCCCATGGTGCGCCCCACCTTCAGCAGGGTCGCCCGTGCCCGTATCGGAGCATGCGCCACCGGCTTGCGAAGGAAGTTGATGTTCAGGTTCGTCGTCACCGCCAACGGCACCAGGCCAATCCGGCTGAGCAAGGCTGCGTACATGGTGACATCCGCCAGCGCCATCATCGCAGGCCCGGATACGGTCCCGCCCGGGCGCAGGTGATCATCCTCCACGGCCAGGGTCATTTCCGCCCAGCCGTCACCCAGTGCCTCCAGGGAGCCGTATGCGGCCCCCTGGGGGAACTGAACCTCGAGGAAGTCTTTCAGCTCCTCGAAGGTCACTTTCATGCCGGCACCTCGTCCTGGGCCCGGTTGCGCAGCACGAAGCGCTGGATCTTGCCACTGGGCGTTTTCGGCAGTTCATCCACGAATTCGATCTCGCGCGGATAGGCATGGGTGGACAGGCGACGGCGCACCAGTTCCTGCAACTCCTCTTTGAGCGCCTGGTCGTCCACCGGCTCCTGGCCAGCTTTGATCACAACATAGGCTTTGATGATCGAGCCGCGCTTTTCATCGGGCTTGGCCACGACACCGGATTCGGCAACAGCGGCGTGTTCCAGCAAGGTACTTTCGACATCGGCCGGCCCTACGCGGTAGCCTGCGGTGGTGATGATGTCATCGTCCCGGCCACTGAAAGAATAGCCGCCATCGCCATGGCAGATCACCATGTCGCCGGTCAGGTAGTAGCCATTCACGAACGGGTCTTTCTCACCCCAGGTGTAGCCATCGAAATGGAACAGTGGCGAGGCTTTGATATCCACCGCCAACTGGCCAATCTCGCCTGCCCCCACCTCTTCGTTTTTCTCGTTCAACGCCACCACGCGATGCCCGGGGGATGAGTACCCCATGGAGCCCTGGCGAATGGTGTGTTCCAGGCCATGGAAGTTGCAGCAGGTCATACCGGTTTCTGTCTGGCCATAATGATCCTTGACCGGGCAGAAGTGCCGGCGGGCAATCCAGTTCACCACTTCCGGGTTCAGCGGTTCACCCGCACTGCTGCACACCCGCAGCCCCAGATTCTCCCCTTCCGGCAAGACCTGATCGTTGGCCTTCAACAGCCGATACGCCGTGGGCGCCGCCGCCAGGTTGGTGATCTTGTACTTGCGGATCATGTCGTAGGTAGATTCGGGGGTGAACGGGTTGGGGTTGAAATGCGTGGCGTGGCCCATCAACAGCGGGCCCGTAACGGCGTAGTACAGACCATAGGCCCAGCCGGGGTCAGCCACATTCCAGAACACATCGTCGTCGCGCAGTTCAATGGCGTACTTCATGTACACATAGAAGGCCAACAGGGCTTTGGCGGGCACGGCCACGCCTTTCGCTTTGCCGACGGTACCGGAGGTGAACATCTGCAGGAACGGATCGCTGCCGGTAATCATCACCGGCTCACACTGGTCTGACTGCTGGTCCAGCACCTGCTGGAAGTCTGCAACGTCCTCGCCCGTGGCGGCGGCGTTCACGCACAACACCGGCGGGCAGTTGTTGACGTCATTGAGCTTGGGATAGTTGTCCGGATCGGTGACCACCAGTTTGGTGCCGGCTTTTTCCAGGCGGTATTCAATGGCCCCGGAGCCAAACGCGGTAAACAGCGGCTGGTAAACCGCACCCAGGCGCAAGGTGCCGGCAATCACGATCAGCAGTTCCGGGCCCCGCGGCAGCAGGCCCGCTACCCGGCCACCCTTTTTGACACCATGAGACTTCAGATAGTTGGCAAAGCGGGCCGAGGCTGCTTTCAGCTCTGCGAAGGTAAGCACGCCATCACCACCACCCACTTTCTCGTAAAACAGCGCAACCTTTTGCGGGTCGGAAGCCCATTTATCACAGATTTCGTGACAGACGTTCAGGCCACTGTCCAGGCGCCCGTCCAGGATTTCCGCTTCCAGTGCGGCCGCATCAAAGTTGTCATACACCTCGTTGTAGTGCGGTAGGCTCATCGTACACTCCATTTGTTGTCGTTGTTGGTTGCACAAGATTTAGTCAGGTTTAGCATAGCCTTCACTTTACGTAAAGGTAAACTTTAGGCTAAAAAGAAAGGGCGACCTGCCATCGCCCTCCCCTGCTTACTCCGGTTTGTACAGCCGCAGAATGCTGGAGAAATCCAGCTCTCCGTTGCCCTGCCCGGCATGCAGCTGGAACAGGTTTCGGGCCAGGGAGCCCATGGGAATCGACGCCTGGTTGGTCACCGCGTTGTCGAACGCCAGGCCAAGATCCTTCGCCATCAGGTTCACCAGGAAACCGCCCTGATAATCGCGGGAGGCTGGCACACCCTCCATCACCCCCGGCCAGGGGTTATAGACATTCAGTGCCCAGTTACCGCCAGAGCTTTGTTTCATGATCTCCGAGAGTACGGCAGGGTCCAGGCCATTTTTGGCACCCAGGGCCAGGGCTTCGCTGGTGCCGGCCATCAGGATCGCCAAAAGCATGTTGTTGCAGATCTTGGCCACCTGCCCGGCACCATGGGGGCCGGCGTGGAAGATATTCTTACCCATGCCTTCCAGAATCGGCTTGGCTTTCTCGAAGGTACTCGCGTCGCCGCCACAGATGAAGGTGAGCGTGCCGGCTTTGGCACCACCCACACCTCCGGATACCGGGGCATCGATAAACGCAAGCTTTCGCTCAGCCGCCTGTTCGGCGACGTTGCGGGCCGTTTCCGGGGCAATCGTGGAAGAATCGATCACCAGCGTGCCGGCTGGCAGTGCGGCCAGCAGGCCATCGTCACCCAGGTAGACCGCCTCCACATGCTTGCCGGCCGGCAGCATGGTGATCACGCATTCTGCGCCCTCGGCGGCGGCTTTGCCGGAATCCGCCGTGCGGGCACCTTCGGCCACCAGGGCCTCAACTGCTGGCTTGGACAAATCGAACACGGTAACGTCGTGGCCGGCCTTGAGCAGGTTGGCCGCCATTGGCGCACCCATGTTGCCCAGGCCGATAAAGGTAATCTTGGCCATATTGCTTCTCCTTGTTGTTGTACGGGTCATCGCTGCGCAAAGGCAGACTACTGGCTGAAAAATCCGTTAACCCAGGCGCTGTCCACTTCACTGAGTGAGGCATAGCGCCAGCGGGGCTGCATATCCTTGTCGATCAGCAATGCCCGTATGCCCTCGGCAAATTCACCTTTCTTCAGGCTGTTGTGGGACATCACCAACTCGTTGTCGAGCACCTCTTTCAGGCTGTGCAGGCGGCTGCGGTGGTAGTGTTGCCACATCAGGGCCAGGGAGGTCGGAGACGCGGCCTTCACCCCCTTCACCGATTTGCCGAGCCAATCTTCCCGAGCCCCCAGCTCGTCCAGTTGCGCCACCACCTGCTCCAGAGAATCGGCATCGGTGGCCTGCTGGATGTCTTCAAAATACTCACGCACGGGAGACGCAGGTATGGCCTCACGGCTCTGCTGCTCAAACTGCCGCAGCACTGCGCTCACCACCGCCTGCGCATCCGCTCGCTGCCAATCCGCCGCTTTCAGGGCATCCACAACCTGGTCTTTCAGGCCATGGGAGATGAACCGGTCGGCCATGTTCACGAACAGCGCATCGGCGCCGTTCATGCGGGCACCGGTCAGTCCCAGAAACAGGCCCGTGCGCATGGGCATGCGGTTCAGGAACCAGCCGGCACCGATATCCGGGTACAGGCCGATGCTGACTTCCGGCATGGCGAGCTTCGAGTGTTCGGTCACCACCCGGTGAGAAGCACCCACCATCAGACCAATACCGCCACCCATCACAATGCCGTTGCCCCAGCAAACGATGGGCTTCGGGTAGGTGTGGATCTGGTAATCCAGCTCATATTCCTCGTTAAAGAAGCGCTCGCCATCCGCCAGTTTGCCCGGCTCGGTCATGGCCCGGTACAGCGAGACGATATCGCCGCCAGCGCAGAAGGCTTTGTCACCCTCGGCTTCCAGCCAGACAGCCTGAACCTTGGGATCCTCGGCCCAGCGGCTGAGCTGGGGCTTGAGCAGGCTGATCATATCCATCGACAGTGAGTTGAGATTGCGCGGCGTGTTCAGCCGTGCCACGGCAATCAGCTCACCATCAGCGGTTTTCCATTCTTCAAATACGATTGGTTGATCACTCATAGCGAATCCGGGTTATCGGTTTTTCCAGTCGGGCTTGCGCTTCTCCAGAAACGCATTCACGCCTTCTTTCTGGTCTTCGGTATGGAACAGCTCCACGAACAATTCACGCTCCATGCGCCAGCCGTCGCTGTGGCTGCGACCGTCGCGGGCGCTCATCACCAACTGCTTGCAGCGGGCGATGGACGAAGGGCTCTGCTTACAGGCACCTTCCGCCAGTTTCAGGGCGGCTTCCAGGCCGTTGCCGGTGGGCACCACTTCTTCCACCAACCCGATTTCCAGGGCCTTGGCGGCGGTTACCCGTTCACCACACAGAATCATGCGCTTGGCCCAACCCTCACCCACCAGCCAGGGCAGGTTCTGGGTGCCGCCGGCACAGGGCAGCAGGCCAACGCTGGCCTCCGGCAGAGCCATCTGGGCATGCTCTTCTGCAATCCGGATATCACAGGCCATGGCACATTCCAGGCCACCACCCATGGCATAACCGTTTACGGCGGCAATCGATACGCCGCGGAACGCCGTCAGCGCTGCGAACGCTTCACCGAATCGTTGCGCCATGTCGTTGGCGCGAGCCCGGTCGCCGTCGGCGAAGGTTTTCAGGTCAGCACCGGCGGAGAAGAACTTTTCCCCCTGGCCAGTCACCACCAGCGCGAAGATGTTCCGGTCGGCGTTGAGCTCTTCCACGGTCGCCTTCAGCGCGGCGAGGGAATCGGCCGTCCAGGTGTTGGCCGGCGGATTGGCGATGGTCAATACGGCAATGTGGCCACGTTTTTCCAGTTGAATCAGTTCACTCATCACAAATTCCTCTATAGTCCGTGGCCGGTTACTGGATCGCTTCGGCAACGCCGTCGTCCAGCAGCCGGCGGGCAATGATCAGGCGCATGATTTCGTTGGTGCCTTCCAGAATCTGGTGTACCCGCAAATCCCGAAGGTAACGCTCAAGCGGGTATTCCCGGATGTAACCGTAGCCGCCATGCAGTTGCAGGGCTTCGTTGGCCACTTCAAAGCAGACGTCGGTGGCGAATCGTTTGGCCATGGCACAATGCAGCGTAGCCTCCGGGTCGCCACTGTCGAGTTTGAACGCACCCAAACGCACCATCTGCCGGGCAGCCACCAGGTTGGTAACCATGTCCGCCAGCTTGAACTGCAGCGCCTGGAAGGCCGCCAGCGGCTTACCAAACTGCTGGCGCTCGTGCATATAATTCCGGGCCCGGAGCAAAGCCGCCTGGGCACCACCCAGGGAACAGGTAGCGATATTCAGGCGGCCGCCGTCCAGCCCCTTCATCGCAATGGCAAAGCCATCGCCTTCATTACCCACCCGATTGCTGGCAGGCACGCGAACGTCTTCCAGGGTAACCAGGCGCGTGGGCTGGCTATGCCACCCCATCTTTTCCTCATTCTTGCCGTAGGAGACACCGTCGGCATCCGCTGGTATCACGAAGGTAGAGATGCCCTTCGAGCCGCTGTCGGCGTCTCCGGTACGCGCCATCAGAACCAGAATATCGGTTGCGCCCGCGCCGGAGATGAACATTTTGCTGCCATTGATCACATAGCTGTCGCCATCCCGAACCGCGCGGGTGCGGAGACTGGCAGCGTCGGAGCCGGCACCGGGTTCAGTCAGGCAGTACGAAGCCAGCCATTCACCACTGGCCAGCCTGGGGACAATTTCCTGGCGAAGATCATCAGAGGCGAAACTTGCCACCATCCAGGTGGCCATGTTGTGGATGGTGATGAAGGCGGCGGTGGACGGGCACGCTGCCGCCAACTCTTCCACAATCACCGAGGTATCCAGGCGAGACAAGCCCATACCACCCAGGGATTCGGGCGTGTACATACCCATAAAACCCATGGCTCCGGCTTCTTTCATGACATCGACCGGAAAAATATGCTCGGCGTCCCACTGGGCGGCATGGGGCGCCATGGATTTTTCAGCGAAGGCTCGGGCAGCATCCCGAAACGCCTGCTGGTCTTCAGTGAGATTAAAATCCATCGTCAGGCTCCTTGGTTGTTACGGTCGGGGCTTCCACTGAAGAAGCGGAAAAAGGGGCCGGTGGGGGAACCAGCCCAATAACCTCACCGACAACGAGATTAACGAAGCTGGATGGAGAAGTTGGCCTCGGATGAGGTCGCCTCACTGGAGAACCAGCGAGAGGTCACCGTTTTCGTCTCCGTGTAGAAGCGCACTGCCTGTTTACCGTAAGCGTGCTGATCACCGTAGAACGAACCCTTCCAGCCGGTGAACGAGAAGAACGGCAGGGGCACCGGAATGGGAATATTCACACCCACCTGGCCCACATCAATCTCGTGCTGGAACCGACGCGCCGCGCCGCCATGACTGGTGAAGATGGAGGTACCGTTGCCGTACGGGCTGGCGTTGATCAGCTCGATGGCATCGCCAAGGCTGTCAACATTGACGCAGGACAGCACCGGGCCAAAGATCTCTTCGTTGTAGATATCCATGTCCGGCGTGACTTCACTGAACAGGGTCGGCCCTACCCAGTTACCTTCCGGCAACCCGTCAACGGTGCAGCCACGGCCGTCCAGCAGCAGTTTGGCGCCCTGGGCTTCACCGGTGGCGATCAGCGATTCAATGCGGTCTTTGGCCTTGGCACTGATCACCGGGCCATAGCTGGCACCGGAATCGTTCCAGGCGCCGGGGCGCACTTTCGCCATGGCCTCTTTCAGCTCCGGAATCCACTCCTGGGCAGCGCCCACGAAGACAGCCACAGAGATCGCCATACAGCGTTGGCCTGCGGCACCTACCGAGGCACCGACCAGGGCATTGATCACTTGTTGTTTGTCCGCATCCGGCATGATCACCATGTGGTTCTTGGCGCCGGCGAAGCTCTGCACCCGCTTCATGTTGCGGGTACCGGTTTCGTAGATGTACTGCCCGACCGGAACCGAACCAACAAAGGATACGGCCTTGATGGCCGGATCAGTCAGCAGGGTATCAACCTGCTCTTTGGCACCGTGAACCACCTGCAGTACACCCTTGGGTGCGCCGGCCTGCTCAAACAGCTCGGCCAGGCGGGTTGGTGTCAGCGGGTCCTGCTCGGACGGTTTCAGGATAAAGGTGTTGCCGCAGGCAATGGCCATGGGGAACATCCACAGCGGGATCATGGCCGGGAAGTTGAACGGCGTAATGCCGGCACACACCCCCAGAGGCTGGATCCAGGAATGGGTATCTACCTCGCGGGCCACGTTCTCAACGGTCTCGCCCATCATCAGGGAAGCCACGTTGGCGGCGTGTTCCACCACTTCAATGCCGCGCCAGACATCGCCTTTGGCGTCGTCAAAAGTCTTGCCGGTTTCCTGGGACAGGATCTCGGCGATTTCGTCGTGATGTTCTTTAAGCAGCGCCTGATAACGCAGCATCACCCGTGCTCGCTCAGAAACCGGGGTTTCTTTCCAGCTTTTGAACACTTCACTGGCGTTATCAATCGCCTGACGCATCTCGTCAGCAGTGGCGCAGGGCACCTGGGCTATCACTTCGTTGGTGGCGGGGTTGGTCACGTCGATCCAGTTCTGGGTCTGGCTCTGAACGAATTCCCCTGCAATAAACTGAGGTACTTTTTTCATGATGATGTTCCCTGTTTGTTGTTATCCGGGATGAGCCGGCCTACCGATAACAAGGCAGATCCGACGATGATTTGAAGAAAGACTAGCACGCGGATTTACGCTTGGTGATTGACTAAATTTCGCCCATGATGGATTATTTTTCGATGAATGAGATCGCAGCCAAGAAACCGGCCACTCAAACCTCACAGTGGCCCGTGCCAGCCGACAGTGTTCGCTATGTGGTGCCAGAGCCTATTGTGCGGCTTTTGTCGGCACATCCGCTCACCCGGGAGCTGTATCCACTTGCCTTCGGGCATTATCGGAGAGCGGCCGGGCATCACATGCATCGGGAACACCATCGTGACAATCTTTTGATCTATTGCACCGATGGCAAGGCTTTTCTGAACGTTGCAGGCGAGCCCTATACCGTGACCGCCGGCGACCTTTTGCTGCTGCCGGCCGGCGTCAGTCACCGCTACACGGCGGACCCGGACAATCCATGGACCATTCACTGGGTGCACTACACCGGCCCGCTGGCCGAAGACTTCGGTCAGTACATGGGCTTTGATGACAGCACCCGCATCCGGCATCTGGGCAGACAGCCCCGGTTACTGGTGGATTTCAACGGCCTGCTGTCGGTACGGCAGACGGGCTTCCGGGCCCGTGGGTTGATCCACGCCAGCAATCGGCTACGACAGTTGCTGGCCGCCGTGCCCATCAACGCCGACGAAACCAGCCAGGCCCGGCAGGCCGAGCTGGACTCCCTGCACAGCTTCATGCGGGAGCATCTGGAGGAACGCCTGACCCTGAATCAGCTGGCCGAGCTTTCCGGCCTGTCGCCGGCTCACTTCGCCACCCGGTACCGGGAGCAGACCGGCACCTCGCCAATCCAGCACTTCCTGCATCTCAAAGTGGAACGGGCCTGTGAGTTGCTGGATACCACCAGCCAGAGTTTCGCCGATATCAGCAGGCAACTGGGCTATGACGATGCCTATTACTTTTCTCGATTGTTCAAAAAAGTGATGGGGAAGTCGCCCACGGATTACCGCCACACAGCGCGGCACTGAGCATCAGCGACAAGGATACGCACAAGCACCCACTCCATCCGGTAAAAATTTTGTAGCGCAGACCGTATTCTCATGATAAATATCGCGCGAATACGGTCGGATTCCCCACCACCGTTTCCAGGATAAGCCCTAAGGAGCCTCTGACGCACTCCGAATTATCTCTGCGAGCTCTAAGGGCTTCAGATGCAAGGCGCAGTTCGCAGCCAATGGCCGAAGCCCTTGGCAAGAGCTGCAACACCGCAGATGAAGCCCTTAGAGCCCGCCCTTCGGGGCCTGCAGAGCGATCCACACTCCGCGTTGCGACTTTTTGAAAGGCAACCAGCCTTCCTGCAAAGTCGCGCCTTGATTGTGAACCGCTCTGAAGGCCAGAGATAATCCGGAGTGCGCCAGAGGCTCCTTTGAGGAGTCAAAAGGCGGCCCCCCGGTGTTTTCGCAAACACCTGCCACCTCCGGCCACCCTCAGCAGACCTGCACAACACCGCGTGTGTCCTGCACGCTTTGTATCCATCCCTTTTCAGTGAGGGACACCATCCAATGTTGAAGTTGTGTAAGCCACAGGCGCTTGCCGCCGCTGTTGCTATGTCTCTGGGTGCCTCTTCGGTTGTTGCAGCCGAGGAA
>JAJUKC010000076.1 GCA_029264995.1 Marinobacter sp.
CACAAGGCTCTTCAGGTTTATAGGTTTTTTGCGTTGGCTGATTCGGGGATCAGGCCGGGTTTACACCGCTTCTTCGCCGGTTTCGCCGGTCCGGATACGGATCGCCTGTTCCAGTTCGGTCACGAAGATCTTGCCGTCGCCAATCTTGCCGGTATTGGCAGCCTTGGTGATGGCTTCGATAACCTGGTCCAGCAGGTTGTCGCCAATGGCGATCTCCACTTTGACCTTGGGCAGGAAATCCACCACGTATTCCGCGCCACGATAGAGCTCTGTGTGGCCTTTCTGCCGTCCGAAGCCTTTAACTTCAGTAACGGTTACGCCTTGTACGCCAATCTCGGATAGTGCCTCACGGACATCATCCAATTTGAAAGGCTTGATGATCGCTGTCACAAGTTTCATTGCTTTCTCCTTGGTAAAGCCGTCCCAACAGTGAGGGCCCGTCGGCCGGTTGTTGAGTTCGGGATGCTGCCACCTCGCACATCAATTGTGCGGATTGCGTACGAGGGCTTTAGCATCGGGTATGCCAACGCAAAAAATAGCTTTTAAAACAATCTCTTAATTATTGTCTGTGCCGAAATGGCGCAGCCTGGCGCACCGTTGTGGTGCGTTGTGCCTGCGTTTGTCTCAAAACAGCGCAGTCGGGCCATCGGCCGCGGCCATTATAATGCCGACCGGGTACAGTATGGCAGGGGGTGGGGTGTGATACACTCCCGCAAATACCCCGGCGACACGGAAAATAGTCTGATATCGCCGAAAAACGATGTGAGAGGTGATTGATGAAAGGGCCCCAGGAAATTTTTTCTCAGTTGCAGGGTCAGTTTGGCCAGTTTGTTCCCGATATGGCGCGGGCGGCGCGGGAAGATTTTGAAACCCAGGCCCGGGCCACGGTGATGTCGGTTCTGTCCCGGCTGGAACTGGTGACCCGCGAAGAATTCGATGCCCAGCAGGCGGTATTGATGAAAACCCGTGAAAAGGTCGAGGCCCTGGAAAAACGTGTTGCCGAACTGGAGCAACGCCAGAGTTCCTGATGGTTTGCCCGGGCGGCAGGATCGCTGCCTGCAACGATTGATTATTCTGTGCCATGGAAGGTTGTCATGCTCGCTATTGTCCATTCGCGCGCCAGCATTGGCGTGTCTGCTCCCCCGGTTACTGTTGAAGTGCACCTGTCCGGTGGTCTGCCGGCATTATCCATCGTCGGGCTACCGGAAACCGGAGTGAGGGAAAGCAAGGATCGGGTTCGCAGCGCACTGCTGAATGCCGGTTTCGAATTCCCCGCCCGTAGAATCACCATCAATCTCGCGCCTGCTGACCTGCCCAAAGAAGGTGGCCGTTTTGATCTGCCCATTGCCCTGGGCATCCTGGCCGCCTCCGGCCAGATTCCCCCCGAAAGCCTTGAGAGCCACGAGTTTCTCGGAGAACTGTCCTTGGATGGTGCGCTTCGGCCCCTCAAAGGGATATTGCCCGCGGTACTGGCGGCTCGCGAGGCGGGCCGTTCGCTGTTGCTACCTCAGGACAACGCCGAGGAGGCCGCCCTTGCCAGCCGTGATGATGTGCTTGCCGCCAGTCATCTGCTGACAGTGTGTGAACATCTGGCGGGCCGTGCCAGGCTGGTTCCTGTTCCTCGATCTGAAACGCCGGGAGACAGCACCGCAGCGGTGTCTGTGGCCGATCTCTCAGAGGTGCGAGGCCAGCAAGTGCCCCGTCGGGCGCTGGAGGTGGCCGCAGCTGGCGGTCACAATCTGTTGTTCTTCGGCCCGCCCGGAACCGGCAAAAGTATGCTGGCGAGCCGGTTACCGGGCATTCTGCCGGGGTTGCCAGATGAGGCAGCCATGGAGGTGGCCAGCGTGCATTCCGTTGCCGGCCAGCCTCTGAAACCCGGCGGTTGGCGTCAGCCACCGTTCAGGGCGCCTCATCACACGGCGTCTGCAGTGGCGCTGGTAGGCGGTGGCAGCAGTCCTCGCCCGGGTGAGATCTCTCTGGCGCACCGGGGGGTGTTGTTTCTGGATGAACTGCCGGAATTTGAACGGCGGGTCCTGGAAGTGCTGCGGGAGCCCATGGAAACTGGCGAAATCTCCATCAGCCGGGCGGCGCGACAGGTCACTTTTCCGGCGCGGTTTCAGGTCGTGGCCGCCATGAACCCGTGCCCATGCGGTTACAGTGGCCATCCCAATATCGAGTGCCAGTGCACGCCGGCACAGGTGATGCGTTATCGGGCAAAGATCTCAGGGCCGTTGCTGGATCGGTTCGATTTGCATGTGGAGGTTCCGGTGCAGTCCGGAGAGGTTTTGCTCGGTTCGGGGGCGTCTGGTGAAAGTAGCGCCAGTGTCAGGGCCAGGGTTCTGGCTGCCAGAGCCCGGCAGGAGGCTCGCGGGATGCTCAACTCGGCCCTCTCGGGAGCGTTGCTGGATCGGTCTTGCCGGCTGGATGCAGCCAGTGAGCAGTTGTTGACCCGCGCCATGGAGCGGCTGGGGCTGTCGGCCCGGGCGCTCCACCGCATATTACGACTGGCCCGCACCCTGGCGGATCTGGAGGGCGAAGAACACCTGAGCCAGTCGCACCTGATGGAGGCGCTGGGTTATCGCCAACTCGACCGCCAGGCCGGCCAGGGGTCGGTTGTCTCCGCCTGAAGCTGCTGACTCTGGTAAACTGTGCGTCAGGTTTATTCCACGAGATCCGCTTTGAAGCTTGAGGACACAGAATGACTGACCAGAACGAGACTCAGGATACGAATCCGGTCACCACACGCCGCGGTGTTCGCAGCTTTGTACTGCGCCAGGGGCGGATGACCGAAGGCCAGAAGAAGGCCTTCGATCGCAACTGGGCCAAGTACGGACTGAGCCGGGACAATGGCATGATTGACCCCCGTGAGGTGTTTGGCCGGGATAACATGCTCAACCTGGAAATCGGTTTCGGAATGGGCAAGTCCCTTGCCGATATGGCCGAAGCCGCACCCGAGCAGGATTTTATCGGGGTGGAAGTGCACCTGCCTGGCGTCGGCGCCTTGTTGAAGGAAGTGGAAGAACGTGGCCTGGAGAACGTGCGGGTTTACAGTATTGATGCCAATGATGTGATTGACCTGTGTCTGCCGGATGCCTGCCTTGATCGCGTGATGGTGTTCTTCCCGGATCCGTGGCACAAGAAAAAGCACCACAAGCGCCGCTTGATCCAGCCGGAATTTGTTCAGCGCATCCGTCATAAATTGCGGGTGGGCGGTATTCTGCACCTGGCCACAGACTGGGAGAACTACGCTGAGCACATGCTGGAAGTGATGAGTGCCTCAGAGGGCTTTGCCAATACCCAGGAGCAAGGTGGTTATTCGCCCAAGCCTGATGACCGCCCGATCACCAAGTTCGAGAAGCGTGGCGAAAATCTTGGCCACGGAGTATGGGATTTGTTGTTTTATCGCACCAACTGAGTTCAGTGGGAGTGAGTCAGGGGCCTGCGACGGGATGCACGGATAACCACCAGGCCTGCCATGCCAAGTATCAGGCCGGTGAATTTCACCAGCGCCAGAATGGTGGCGGTCAGGCTCAGGGAGTCTGACGGCGGATTGAAATTATTGAGCAGAACAATGTTTTCCGCAACATCGCTGATGCCTGCAATCACAAACAGGGCCCGCACCCAGCGGGCGACCATTCGTTCCCGGATACCCGGTCTGTCCCGGGTGAAGTGGCGGGTTAATTGAAGCAGCGCGGCCAGGTAGACCACGATGAACACAAAGTCGAGCCACAGTGATAGCCGTGCCATGGCGAGATTGCCGTCCCGCCAGCTGCGCAGAATGGCGTGAGTCTGCTCGGCGGTACCGGCCAGCTGTAAACTGACGATACCCTGAGGCGCGGCGGCCGTATGCAGTGGCTGGTTCAGTGCCACCAGAACCAGCCACAGTGCCAGTGCAGCCACCAGGGATACCTTCATGGGCAGCTTCATCGGGCGCATGGGAATAAGCGGCGGGCGCTGGGCTGAGTCCATCAGAGAAAGTGCTCCAGCAGGCTGTTCAGGTATCTTTGCCCCTTTGCCGTCGCCTGCAGACGGTCGGGGACGATCAGGTTTTCGTTTCGTAACTGCTCAAGTTTTACCGCAATGGACGACAGTGGTAAACCTGTACGCTCACTGTACAGTCGTTCTTCGGTGCCGTTTTTCAGCCTCAACGCATTCATCATGAATTCCAGGGTCCGGTCCTCCGGCTCTATGGCCTCACTGCCGGCCGTGCGGGAGCCGATCCGGTTGAGATACGCGTCCGGTTGCCGGGTCTTCCAGTATCGCAGGATGCGTCCGTCGGCAAGGCTGACTTTTCCATGGCCGCCTGCCCCAAGGGCCAGATAATCCCCGAAGGTCCAGTAATTCAGGTTATGCCGGCTCTGGGCACCCGGCAGGCTCCAGGCGGAGACTTCATAGTCGTCCAGGCCCGCCTGGCGCAGCAGAGCTCCCCCGCGCTGGTAAATTTCCCAGAGCCGATCATCGTCCGGCAGGGCGGGTGGTCGGGAGAAAAACTCGGTGTTGGGCTCGATGGTGAGCTGGTACCAGGACAGGTGCCGGGGCTCGTAGCTCAACGCTGCCTGTAAATCATCCAGAGCCTGACTCGGTGTCTGGCCGGGCAGGCCATGCATCAAGTCGATATTGAAGTTGTCAAAACCGGCCTTGCGGGCGGCTTCAATGGCGCTGTGGGCCGACGCACTGTCGTGAATCCGGCCCAGGGTTTTCAGTTGGTTTGGGTCAAAACTCTGAACACCGATGGACAGCCGATTGATGCCAGCCTCCCGGAAGCTCTCAAATCGACCGGCCTCCAGTGTGCCTGGATTGGCCTCCAGGGTGATTTCGGCATCAGGGCGGAAGCGTAGTCGTTCGCGAAGTCGATCAAACAGCAGGTGATAGAAGTCGCCGCTCATCAGGGATGGGGTTCCGCCACCGATGAACACGGTTTCAATGGGGCGTTCCCGGACCAGGCTCAGGTCCTGATCCAGGTCTTCCAGAAGGGCGTTCAGGTAGGCTTGCTCGGGAATCTCTCCCTTTATCGCGTGGGAGTTGAAGTCGCAGTACGGGCATTTGCGCACGCACCAGGGCACGTGAATATACAGGCTCAGGGGCGGGCAGACCGCCACGGGCAGGGTGGCGGTCACAGTATTAAAGCTCCGCCTTGAGTTGGTCCAGAAGGCTGGCCAGAGCCCGGCCCCGGTGGCTGATCCTGCCTTTCTGCTCCCGCGTCAGTTCCGCAGCGCTGCATCCGTGCTCCGGTACCAGAAAGACCGGGTCGTAACCGAAGCCGCCTTGCCCGCGCGGCTCGGCAAGAATCCGGCCTGGCCAGCGGCCATGGCAGATGATCGGCGTGGGGTCGTCGGCATGGCGGAGATAAACCAGAACGCAGTGAAACTGAGCACCGCGCTGCGCCTCTGGCGTGTCTTTCAACGCTGCCAGTAAAGCCTCGACATTATCACTGTCGGTTGCCTCATCGCCGGCAAAACGAGCGGAGCGAACGCCCGGGCGGCCGTCCAGGGCATCCACCGCCAGACCACTGTCATCGGCCAGCGCAGGCAGGCCGGTGGCTTTCGCCGCATGGCGGGCCTTGATAATGGCATTCTCAACAAAGGTAACCGCGGGTTCTTCGGCCTCTGATACGCCGAGCTCACCCTGGGGGACCGGTACCAAACCCAGTGGCGCGAGCAGATCGGTCAGTTCGGCAACCTTGCCCTTGTTGTTGCTGGCGATGACGAGTTTCCGGGTCATGGTATCAGTCATTGAACAGGGTATGGGAAAAACGGACCGGCAGATCTTCCTGGTGGCCGCTGGGGCGCGCCGTGACGTTGAACGTCATCAGATCTCCGGATTGATACTGGTACTGGGCAATGAAGTACACCGCATCACCTTCCTGAATGCGCCGGAACGCCAGGAATTTCACTTGCTGGATATCGTTGGAGACCTGGCCTTCCACCTGCCCGCTGACGGGCTGAATCTGGCCATGCTCGTCTTCGGTCATGATGGAGATGTTGACGATGCCGATGCCCCGGCTGCGTTGCAGGTTGTTGGCCTGTGCCACTTCCGGCGCCAGGAAGGTGCTGGGGAATACACTCCAGTGCACCTGATACTTTCCGAAATCCTTTTGTCCGGCCTGGCTGGTGATCGATACCAGCATAAGCCCGAACGCCAGGACGAGTGTTTTACTTGCAGTCAGAAGGTTCATCATGTGGTCTCCCGTGTGATGCGGTAGATGGCGATTTCCCCCAACAGATTGGGCCACAGCCGCGCCAGCCAGCTGTTCTGGTGCTGCCCGTCCACTACCCGGCGGCTTTTGATCTTGATGCCTTTCTGCCGGCACAGCGCTTCAAAATCCTTGAAGGTGCAAAGGCGGATATTGGGGGTGTTATACCATTTATACGGCAGTGCGTCGGATTCGGGCATGCGGCCGCTCAGGGCCAGGCCCCAGCGCAGCCGCCAGTGGGCAAAGTTGGGGAAGGTGACGATGCCTTCGCGACCCACCCGCAGCATTTCATCAATCACTTTGTCGGGGCGGCGCACCGCCTGCAGGGCCTGGGTCATCAGGACAATATCGAACATGCCATCGTCGAAATTATCCAGGCCCTGGGTATCCAGGTTCTGTTCGATCACCCGTACCCCCCGGCCCATGCAGGTGGTGATGTGGTCCGGGTTGATCTCCAGGCCAAATCCGGTGGCATTGCGCTCCCGCTGCAGGAAGTCCAGCAGGGTGCCATCGCCGCAACCCAGATCCAGGATGTGGTGGCCGGGGCGTACCCATTGCTGAATAATTTCAAGATCTGCTCTCATGCGCCGACCTCCCGTGCTACCCGGTCCATATACGCAGTAAAGATGTCGGTGTATCTGGGGGTCGGGATCAAAAAGGCATCGTGGCCCCAGGGTGCATCAATTTCGGCATAGCTCACGCGCTTTCTGGCGGAAATCATGGCATTGACCATTTCCTCCGAGCGCGCTGGCGAGAATCGCCAGTCGGTGCTGAAGGACAGTACCAGGTATTCGCATTGTGCCGGCGCCAGGGCCTTGGACAGATCGCCGCCGAAGTCGTAGGCGGGGTCAAAGTAGTCCAGTGCCCGGGTCATCAACAGATAGGTGTTGGCGTCGAAGGTTTCGGAAAAACGCTCACCCTGGTAGCGCAGGTAGCTTTCCACCTGGAACTCGGCGTCGAATCCGAATTTGTAGGCTTCCTCACGCAGTTCTCGGCCGAATTTTTCGCCCATGGAGGCGTCTGAAAGATAGGTGATGTGGCCAACCATCCGGGCCAGCATCAGGCCGCGCTTCGGCACCAGGTTCTCGTCGTAGTAGCGGCCCTCGAAAAATTCCCGGTCCGAGATGATGGCTTGCCGTGCGACTTCGTTGAAGGCGATGTTCTGTGCGGTCAGGCGTGGAGTCGAGGCGATGACGACGGAATGCCTTAGCCGGTCCGGGTAGTCCAGGCTCCACTGCAGGGCCTGCATGCCTCCGAGGGAGCCGCCAACCACAGCGGCCCATTGCTGAATGCCCAGATGATCGGCCAGCCTCGCCTGGCTGGCGACCCAGTCGGCCACGGTAACCACCGGGAAATCCGGGCCATAGGGCTTGCCGGTTTCCGGGTTGTTGGAGTTGGGGCCGGTGCTGCCGTGGCAGCCACCGAGATTGTTCAGGCTGACCACGAAAAAACGGTTGGTATCAATGGGCTTGCCGGGGCCGATACAACTGTCCCACCAGCCCGGCTTGCGGTCGTCCAGTGAGTGGTAGCCTGCGGCATGGTGATGGCCGCTGAGTGCGTGGCAGATCAGTACGGCATTGCTGGCATCGGCGTTGAGCTTGCCATAGGTTTCCACCACCAGATCGTAGCTTTCCAGTGTCTGGCCGCAGGCCAGCTCCAACGGCGTGTCGAAGTGGATGGTTTTCGGGCTTACAAGGCCCACGGAATCCGAGGGCAGGGAATCAGGCATGGGTGTGATGAGTTCCTGGTTCGGTCCACTGGTGTCTGGCCACAGGCCTTGGCTGGCACCGGAACTGGCGCCAGCACTGCAGTTTAAAGGCGGGGGGAGGTTGCTGCAACCGGCGTTTCGGATGCCCTCCTGGCACGCTGCACCACTTTGGCGCAGCTTGCCAGGGCGCGGTTACATGGCGCCTGAGATGTTGACCACTTTCTGCTGGATCATGGTGGGTGCCGGCTTGCGGATCTGGCGCATCATGGCATCGGCCAGTTCCAGCTGCCTGCGCAGGTCTGCCGTGGCATGATCCAGGCGCTGGCGTTCAGCCCGGCTGTCCCGGTCGGTGCGAACCATGTCGCGCAGACGGCGGATCTGGTGCTCAAGCAGCTGCTTCTGTTCCATGGAGAACTGCATGATGGGCAGCAGGGCTTCGTGCGGCCAGCGCTCTACATCTTTACGCACCCGGCCGTGCAGCGTGCGGGCTTCGCTCACCATCACATTGAAGAAGCGGCGCACCACCGTTGACTGTTCCGACAGCAGATTCTTCGGATTGATGCGGAAACGCCGGGCTTTCTTGCGCAGTTCACGAATGGCGATGACATGCCGGCCGGCCCGCAGAGGAATGGGTTCCAGGTGCCGGGCGCGGGTATCTTCGTTGTACCGGCGATAAATGGCGCCGACCATTTTCTCGGCCAGTCGTCCCTCGCTCAGCAGGTTAGTGAGGTCGCTCTCCAGGAGTTCAAAAAAGTGGTCCATGGCCCGGTTCATCCCGGCCGTGGTCCAGCTTTTCGACATCATTTTTCGTACCTGGCTGGCATGCTGCTCAAAGCGATCCTCGCTGACCAGTTTGGTGAGCATGTCACCCTGGGATTCCATCAGCCGACGCGATGAACGCAGAGTGATCAGCTTCTTGTAGTAGAAGTCATAATCCTTCTGGGCCCGTTCCGCGAGCCGGGACAGCGCGGCCTTGTCGAGGGTGGTGCCGGCGCAGGCCTGGCGTTCTTCTTCCAGGGCATCCAGGCGGTACTGCATGGCCGCCTGGCTGTTCTGTAGCATGCCCAACAAGTCGTTGATCAGGTTCTGGGTAATCAGCTGCTCTTTGTGCATCAGGATGCGCTGAATGATCAGCTGCTCCAGCTTACCGATATTGGAGCGGTCGAACAGGTTGTTGTCTTTGCGAACCCGTGCCAGCAATCCCTGTTTTGCAGAGAGAGGAATAACGTCCTGCTGGCGGATACCCAGATGGTCCGCGGTGTAGTTGCGAACACGGTCAATGGATTCCTGGGTGTGCTTCTCGCCCTGCAGGTCGTCCCACAGAACGTCGATTTTGTTGAGAACGGCAAACCGGCCGGCCCGGTGGTCGGCGTGTTCGGTATCGATATGCTCTTTCCAGATGGTCATGTCGCTGGCGGTGACGCCAGTATCCGCACTGAGCACAAAGATAACGGCGTGGGCCCGGGGCAGCATGCTGATGGTTAGTTCGGGTTCAGAACCAAGGGCGTTCAGGCCCGGAGTATCGAGAATGCGCAGGCCGCGCTCGAACAGGGGGTGGCGAATGCTGATCTGGGCATTACGCCAGGCCGGTACCAGCACATTACCGGGATTATTGCGGTCGTGTTCCAGCATGGCTTCGTCGAAGCCCAGCTCCCGCGCCTCTTCCGGGCTCACGCTCTTGATGCGGGCAACTTCCGCCAGCACTTCGCGCATGACGTCCGGGTTGCGTTCGTCAAGCTCATGCCGAATCCACTGTTCCGGCTGCTTGCGCAGCTGCTGCAGCGATAGTTCCCCGGTGCGGGTTTCGATCGGGAGCAAAAGCAGATAGTTCTGGTTGGCGCTGCGATCGAAAAACAGCTCGGTCGGGCACATGGTGGTGCGCCCGGCCTGGGATGGCAGCATGCGCTGGCCGTATTCCGAGAAAAACAGGGCGTTGATCAGCTCCGTCTTGCCACGGGAGTACTCGCCAACAAAAGCAATGGTCAGCTCATCTTCAATGAGCAGCTCCAGCCCATGACGAATACGGGTGCTGACGTCTTCTGAAAACAGGTTGTTGTCCTGCAGCCACAGCCGATAACGGCCAATCTGCCGGATCAGTTCCTTTTTCCAGTTGTGATACGCCTCAACCTGCTGCGACAGAGTTCCCTGCGGGTTCATCGGATAATCCTTCTGCGCGACTTCCGGGTATGTCCTGGGTGAGCCAGTGATGGTGAATACGTGTCGCCAATCGCTCGCCCAGATTAAATGCGTTTAATAATAACCTGTTTTGTTAATGTTTGAGGGTGCGCGAGTCGGCATTTCCGGGAAAGGACCTGAGTTTACTATCAAAAAGGCCAGCAATTCAGTAGGTTGAATTGCTGGCCATCGACAGTAACAAATCAGTGTATTGTGTAACGAAATGTATATTCGAGACGCGTGTTACATTCCGAGCCCGATTGAGCCTAGCCCGGCCGCTACTTTCATGTGATCAATCACCACAGTAATCACGTTCAGGATCAGGAACACGATGATCGGGGACAGGTCCAGCCCGCCCATGGAGGGCATCATGTTGCGCACAGGCCGCATCACCGGCTCGGTAATCTGCGCCACCAGCTGGATAGCCGGGTGACCGCTCTGGGGCGCAATCCAGCTCACCACAACCACCGCGATAACTGACCAGAAGTAAATCTTCACAATCAGGCTGAGCACGTTCAGCACCGCC
>JAJUKC010000044.1 GCA_029264995.1 Marinobacter sp.
AGTCTGCCGGCCACCAGTCCTGGCTGTCTGTCATCAGGGCGTGCAGGTCTTTCTTGACGGCTTCAAAATCGAGTTTTTTGACTTCTTCCCGGTAGTCGAAATCTTCACCGAGGGGATTGGTCTTGCGGTCGTGCTGGTGCAAGATGTCGAGGTTGAGGGCTTCCGGCCACCAATTCATTACATCGCGGTTTTCGGTTGAATTGGCTCCGTGCATCACGGGGCACTTACCACCAGAATTCGTATCACTCATCGTACTCTCCTGCTTCTACGTCATAGGCAAAAAGGCGTTAATTATTCAAGAGCAACTATCAATATAGATCATTCACAGTTGGCTGCTTGAATGTTTCCTACCGCCAGAATAGTGAAAGACTATCGATACTCCCGCTTCACTGGCAATTCTCTAACTCACTGGGCAATCGCATAATTCCCGCAGTAATCGGCCAGAATTCCCAGAGAGTCACTCCATGCTACCGATGTGAGATAGGACAACGCTGACATAGGGCAACTCCTGTGTTAACGAGAACACCGTTACCTTACCGCCGACGCCATCAAGAGGAACAATTAATTAAAAATAGATTTACGAGAGCTTTTATTTATCGACTAAAGGCGCTCGATAGAGGTGAACTTTCCGGAATCGTCAAACACGATGCGGAAGCTGCCACGTACGCCGTCGTTGAGGAAAAAACGGGAGAGGATACGGGCCGGGAAGCGGACAGAACGTCCGTCCCGGGCCGTGGTGTGAACATCAGTGGCCACGCCCTGATAGAGCTTGATCCACTCATCAGGGCTGATGCTGATGTCCACAATGATCTGCTGCATTGGCGCGCCTGGCTCAGTTGGCCAGTTCAAGCAGCAGTCGGTTCAGGCGGCTTACGTAGGCGCCCGGGTCTTTCAACTGCTCACCGCTGGCCAGGGTGGCCTGATCGAACAGAACGGCAGACAGCTCCTTGAAGCGCTCTTCGCCCTGTTCGGTTTCCAACCGCTGTACCAGCGGGTGATCCACATTGATCTCAAAGATCGGCTTGCTCTCCGGTACCTTCTGGCCCGCGGCTTCCATGATCTTCTTCATCTGGGCGCCCATATCGAACTGCCCCACCACCAGGCACGCGGGTGAATCGGTCAGACGGTTGGTTACCCGTACTTCCTGCACCTGATCCTCCAGCGCTTTCTTGATGCGCTCCAGCAGATCCTTGTGTTCCTTGGCAGCTTCTTCCTGGTGCTTCTTGTCTTCTTCGGTCTCTACCTCACCCAGGTCGAGATCACCACGGGCCACGTCCTGGAACTGCTTGCCATCGTATTCATTCAGATAGCCCATCATCCACTCATCGATGCGGTCGGAGAGAATGAGTACCTCGATCCCCTTCTTGCGGAACACTTCCAGGTGCGGGCTGCTCTTGGCCGCAGCGAAGTTGTCGCCAGTAATGTAGTAAATCTTTTTCTGGCCGTCTTTCATCCTGCTGATGTAATCATCCAGTGAGACGTTCTGAGTAGCTTCACCCGTATGGGTGGAGGCAAACCGCAACAGGCCAGCGATTTTTTCACGGTTGCTGAAGTCTTCTGCCGGGCCTTCTTTCAGCACGGTGCCAAACTCATCCCAGAAGCCCTGGTACTTATCGCCGTCTTTCTTGGCCAGCTTGGACAGCATGTCCAGCACCCGCTTGGTCATGGCGGTGCGGATGCTCTCCACGGTGCTGTCGTTCTGCAGGATTTCGCGCGATACGTTCAGGGACAGATCGTTGGAATCGATCACGCCCTTGGTGAAACGCAGATACAGCGGCAGGAACTGCTCGGCGTCATCCATGATGAACACACGCTGTACGTACAGCTTCAGGCCTCGGGGCGCTTCCCGGTTATACAGGTCAAACGGCGCACGCTTGGGGATATACAGCAGGCTGGTGTAGTCCAGCTTGCCTTCCACCTTGTTATGGGACCAGGTTAGCGGGTCCTCGAAGTCGTGGGCAATGTGTTTGTAGAATTCCTTGTACTCTTCGTCCTTGATCTCGGTCCGGGGCAACGTCCACAGGGCGGTGGCATCGTTGACCGTCTCTTCTTCGCCCTTCTTGTCCTCTTCCTCGGATTCAGACTTCATCACCACCGGGAACGAAATGTGGTCAGAGTACTTTTTCACCAGGCTGCGCAGTTTCCAGCCGTCGGCAAACTCTTTGTCTTCGGCTTTCAGGTGCAGCACGATTTCAGTACCACGCTGCTCACGAGTCACCGGCTCGATGGTGAACTCGCCATCGCCTTTGGATTCCCAGTGCACGCCATTGTCGGCAGGCTCGCCCGCCTTGCGGGTGAACACTTCCACTTTGTCCGCCACGATGAACGCGGAGTAGAAACCGACACCGAACTGGCCGATGAGCTTGCTGTCTTTCTTTTCGTCACCAGACAGCTGCTTGAGGAACTCGGCCGTGCCGGAGCGGGCGATGGTGCCAAGGTTGGCGATCACATCATCACGATTCATGCCGATGCCGTTATCGGCAATGGTGATGGTGCCGGCGTCTTTATCATAGTCCAGGCGAATCTTGAGGTCCGAATCGCCTTCAAACAGCTTGTCGTCTTTCAGGGCAGCGAAGCGCAGTTTGTCTTCGGCGTCTGAGGCGTTAGAGATAAGCTCACGAAGGAAGATCTCTTTGTTCGAGTACAGAGAGTGGATCATCAGGTGAAGCAGTTGCTTCACTTCGGTCTGGAATCCCAGGGTCTCTTTGTTGGCTTCTACCGTCATGGCTGGTTTGGTCTCCTGCTGTGTCACAAATAAAGAAACAGTTTTATGAGCAAGAGAGTGGGGGTTGGCCGGAGTATTTCAACCCCGGCGAGTACCCAAAATCAGTCTTCGAGCAGGAAGTGAGCGCGGGCGGTGGCGATGGGCTGGGAGCGCGACTTCTGCCAGGCGGAGATCATCACGTTGGCCACGCGGTTACCCTGGCGGGTAAGCCGGCATTCGGCGTAGGTTTCCCGGTTCAGGCCGGCCCGGAGGTAGTCGAGGGAGAAATCGACAATTCGAGGCATGCGGAAGGTGTCCTGAGACATAATCAGATAAATAGCCGCAGACATTTCCATGAAACCACCAATCACACCGCCATGAATGGCCGGCAGGATCGGATTGCCCAGGTTCTCTTCCTTTGCGGGCAGGCGAAAGATCAGATCATCCCCAAAACGGTCACACTGCAGGCCAATCCAACTGGCGTACGGGATGCTCTCCATCATGCGGGAAAAGTCGCCGGTTTCCTGGGTGTAGCACAGAATTTCCGGGTCGGTCACTCTTCACCTCCGGTGATCTGGTCGCGGTAGGATTTCGGCGTGGCTTCTTTACCAATGCGCATGAAGGTTCCCACGCAATTGGCGATGGTTTCACCCCCTTCCTGATAGGCCTCGCAACGGGTAAAGATAATGTTCCGGGTGATCTTGTAGGTCTCTGCCCTGGCGTACACCGGCTTTCGGGGCTCCGCCGGGCGCATGTAATCCACCCGGAGATCCAGGGTCGGGCAGAGTTCAAATTCGTCCAGACCACAGATCATCACTGAACCGGAGGCAGTATCCATCAGGGTGGTGATGGCGCCACCGTGGATAACACCGGTGTCCGGGTTGCCAATAATCTTGTCGCTGTAAGGTAATTCCATGACCAGATAACCTTCACCCGCATCCGTTGCGTTCAGGCCCAGCTCCCTTGCCTGGTTGAGTGTGCTGATAAACCGGTTAACGCGGTTTATTCGGGTTTCATCATTCATTCAGGACTGTCCTGCAGATCAGCTCTTGGATTTCACGTCCGCGTCAGCACGGGCGGGTATGGCCTCTTCGAAGACCTTGCCGTCCCGCAGGGCGGATAATGCGTCTGAGTGGAATTCCCGGCGATAGAGTACGTACACCACCAGGGTTGAGGCGGCCATAAAGGCCACCGGATGAATGAACCAGGCCACCACCGCCAGCGCATAGTAGTAAGAACGCAGCCCCAGGTTGAAGGCGTCGCCGGCCAGGTTACAGATGTTTCCCGCGCTGCGGGCAAAGGCTTCCCTGGCTGCCGGGCTGGTTTTGCTGTCATCTGGCAGGGGCGCACTGCCAATCATGACGGCCACGAAATTGTACATTCTCATGGACCAGGTGAACTTGAAAAACGCGTAAATGAAGACCACCAGCAACACCACCAATCGCAATTCCCAGATTTCACGGCTGGGCACGGCGGAAAATGGCATGGTGGCGAAAATCTCCATGGCCTCGCGGGTATACCCCAGGGCGGTGATAATACCGGCGAGAATCAGCAGACAGCTGGAGGCAAAAAACGCACCATTGCGTTCCAGGTTACCGACAACCGAGGCGTCTGAAATGCGGTTTTCACGCTTGAGCATGACCCGCATCCAGTCTTCCCGGTATAAATCCAGGGTGTTCGACAGGCACGAGCGCGAATTAGCGCGATTGCGCGAATACCAGGTATACCCTCCCCAGCAGACAAAAAACCAGATCAGTGCCAAAAATTCCAGATAGTAGCTCATTGGGTGGTTAAAAAGCCTGGATTAGGGAGATAAATGGGGCGATAACTTCCGTTATGATACGCCAAGGGGCGCGCTCCGGCCACTGTCGGCCGGGCGGGACCGACGACGGAAACCGGTCTGTGCTATAAACTTACCCCACTGCTAAGGAGCCAAAAATGAGACCCGGAATGCTGACCAGATATCTAGCAATAGCGGCAATCGCCCTCGTCCTGACCGGGCTGGGTGGATGCTCGGTGAACCCGGTAACCGGGGAGAAGCAGCTTTCGCTGATTTCCGAAAATCAGGAACTGGCCCTGGGCGCGGAGCAGTACACACCCACGCAACAGACTCAGGGCGGCCGCTTCTATATTGATCCGGAGCTGTCCATTTATGTGCGTGATGTTGGCCAGAAGCTGGCTCGCGTGAGTGACCGACCAGACCTTCCCTATGAATTTGTGGTGCTCAACAACAGCGTGCCCAATGCCTGGGCCCTGCCTGGCGGCAAGATTGCCATCAACCGGGGCCTGCTGGTGGAGCTGGAGGATGAGGCCCAGCTGGCATCGGTGCTGGGCCATGAGATTGTCCATGCCGCGGCTCGCCACAGCGTACAGCGCATGCAACAGGGCATGCTGATCAGCGCAGGCGTGGCCGGGCTGGGCTTCGCCCTTTCCGACAACGAGTGGGCCGGGTTGATCATGGGCGGTGCGGCTCTGGGTGCACAGCTGGCCCTGGCCCAGTACAGCCAGGGGGACGAGTTGGAATCCGATGCCTACGGCATTCGTTACATGAAAGAAGCCGGATACGACCCTCAGGCCGCCGTGGAGCTGCAACAGCTGTTTCTGAAGTTATCGCAAGGGCGCCAGAGCGGGTGGCTGGATGGCCTGTTCGCTACACACCCGCCCTCCGCAAAACGGGTTCAGGAGAACCAGGAACTGGTGCAGAACATCGGTGCCGGCGGTTATCGTGGCCGGGACGTTTACCAGCGCCGTATCGCCAAGCTCAAGGAACTACAGCCAGCCTACGATGCCCACGATGAAGCGATGAAGCTGGCCTCAGAAGGCAAGTTCGAAGCCGCTCTTGATCAGGTAAACAAGGCCATCAAGCTGGAGCCCCGGGAAGCCATGTTCTTTGCCCTGCGCGGCCGGATCTATCGCGGTATGGAGCAGCCAGAGAAAGCCAAAGCCGACTTTGACAAGGCTGTATCACTCTACCCGGAGATGTTCCAGTATCAGCTGTACAGCGGTTTGAACGAACTGGAGCTGAACAACCTTGGCAAGGCAAAAAACCATCTGGAGAAAGCCAATCAGGTGGTGCCGACTTCCATTGCCTATCTCCGTCTGGGTGATATCGCGCGGCAACAGGGCCAACGCAGTGAGGCGGTAGCCTATTATTCCACCGCCGCCGAAGCCGGTGGTGATGTGGGGGCTGAAGCCCAACGCAAGCTGGCCGAGCTCAGCAACTAAGCCTTTGCTGTGTCGAAAAAAGCCGGGCGCCAACACGCCCGGTTTTTTTATGGCTGTCACATTTGCTGACCTGACACAAAAACCGCGTCAACGATTGCATTGACTTCTAGAGCAATAACTCTAAAAATCAGGATAACCAACAACAATCGGATGGCGACCATGATGGTAAAACGACTTCAGCCGATGATGTCCCACGCACGGCGTAGCTATGTAGAGCTGATGTTCCAGGTGATGGGGCGGGCGCTGCAGGCAATCAGCGAGGTGGATGAAACCACCCGCAACGAAACCCGCGAACTGCCAGAGGGCTTCCTGTTCGAGATGCAGGTGATGCCCAACGGGCCGAAGCTCATCGTAGAACATACCGGCAACGGCAAGCTGCTTTTCCACGGGGATGAGGCTCCGCGTCCCGTTGACCTCTCGATACAGTTCAAGCACATCGCCCATGCCTTCCTGGTGCTTTCGTTTCAGGAGAAGACCTCCGTTGCCTTTGCCAACGATCGCATGCTGGTGGATGGCGATGTGAGTTACGCGGTGCGGATGACCCGGGTTCTCAACCGACTGGAATCCTTCATCCTGCCCAAGCTGATTGCCGAGCGGGCAGTCAAGGAATATCCGGCAACCATCAAACTGCCTGAAAAACTCATCAGTGCCGCCCGCATTTATCTGAAAGTCGCCACCCAATTTGTCGAGACAGTGAGAGCATAATGACCAACAAATACTACGAGTTCTTCTGCCCGGTAAAAGTGATTGCCGGTAAAGCCGCGCTGGAGCACATTCCCTATGAACTGACAGGGCTGGCAGCCAAGCGGCCCATGATTGTGACCGATAAAGGGGTGCGCGCGGCGGGCCTTCTCGACCCGGTGATTGCCGCTTGCGAAGAAAGCGGGCTGGAAATTGTCTCCATCTACGACGATGTGCCGCCGGATTCCTCCACCTCGGTGGTGAAAGACATTGCCGGCGTTTACCGTAAGGAAAAGTGCGACTCGATCATTGCAGTGGGCGGAGGCTCCGCCATTGATACCGGCAAGGCGGTGAATATTCTGGTGTCTGAAGGCGGCGACAATATTGCCAAATACAGTGGTGCCGGTGTTCTCAAGCATCCCCTCAAGCCGTTCTTTGTTGTACCTACCACCGCGGGTACTGGTTCCGAAGTGACCTCGGTGGCGGTCATCACCGATGAGAAAAAAGGCGTAAAACTGCCGTTTACCTCATCATTCCTGCTGCCGAACGCGGCCATCATCGACCCGCGTATGACCCTGACCCTGCCGCCCCACATTACGGCAGCCACCGCCATGGACGCCCTCACCCATGCTACCGAAGCGTTCACCTGCATGGCCAAGAACCCCTTGAGCGACGCCTATGCTACGGCGGCCATCAAGAAGGTGAGCCAGTCCCTGCTTGCGGTCATGGATAACCCGAAAGACAGTGATGGCCGGCTGGAACTGGCCCAGGCTTCCACCATGGCGGGCATTGCCTTCTCCAACTCCATGGTGGGTCTGGTGCATTCTCTCGGCCACGCTACCGGAGCCATCTGCCACCTGCCCCACGGCTTGTGCATGAGCCTGTATCTCCCGTACGTACTGGAGTTCAACCTTGAGAGCATTCGCGAGCCTTTAGGCGAGCTGCTTCTGCACCTGGAAGGCCCGGAGGTCTATTCCGCCACACCCGCGAGCCGACGCGCAGAGGTCAGCATTTCCGCCATTCGTAAACTGCGGGATGCCCTGTACAAGCGCTGCGAACTGCCTCGCACCCTGAAGGAAACCGGAAAAGTTCTGGAAAATCAGCTGGAAAGCATTGCCAAGCTGGCCCTGGACGACGGCTCGATCATGTTCAACCCCCGGGAAGTGAGCCACGAAGACGCCATGGCGGTGCTTCGTCGCGCCTGGGCCTGATAGCCCAGACCCCATATCGCCCCGGCCCTTTCAGGGCCGGGGTTAGCCTAAAGTCAGATTCACAATGATTGAAAAAAAATAGTAAGAAGGTAATATTTAGCGGGCGTTCTGGCAGGGAGTTGGCCGGGTATCGATCTAACCAGCGTATGGGCCTGTCCTATCCAGAGTTCCGCCATGAAGAAACCGCTTTTCAAGCTCCCCGTTACTGCGATCCTGTTGAGTCTGCTGGCCACCTTCAGTGGCGTTGCTGTTGCCGAAGTGGACAATCAGGAGCGGGTGTTCCGCTTCAACATCTCTCCTAACGGTTACCCACCTTACCTGATCGTTGATGGCAGCAAGCCCTCTGGCATTATGTGGGATGTAGTCAACCTGATCGTTCCCCGCCTGGGTTACGATGTGGAACCGGTAAAAATCCCCAGAAAGCGGGTAGACCCGATGCTTGCCGATGGCTACATAGACGGCACGCCAAGGGCCATCGAGTGGACAAAAGAGCCGGAGAAGTTCCGGTTTACCAATCCAGTCGTTCACGTGAAGGAAGTCTTTTTCTTCCCGAGAAGCTCTGACCTTGAATACAAACACCCCACAGATCTCTACGGCAAGACGATTGTCACCCCACTTGGGTACTACTATCCTTTTCTCGAGCCCTATTTCAAAGATAATCGCATTAAGCGGTTTGACGTTTCCAGAGATCGTGAGATTTTCACCTTTGTGCTGCATGGTGAGCAGTTTCACGCAGCGCTTGCGGATCGGCTGGTTGGGCAGTGGATTCTCAAGAACGAAGGGCTGACGGAACACTTTCGCTCCTCTGTGGAGGGAATCAGTCAGTTTGGCTTCCGGATCATGGTGCGTAAAGACTGGGAAGAATTTGCCGAGGCCTTCAACCAGGAGCTGGCAGCCATTCGAGAGAATGGCGAACTCGACGCCATCCTCTCAAACTATCGCTAAGCCTCCATTATTCGAGACGACGCAGCAGCAGCATCGGCGATACACTCAACACCGGCCGTAATTGCCAGCGACCAAACAGCGCCAACAGAACGGCAGCGATCAACGGTACCGGCAACATAACCTGCCAGTGCCAGCGGAAGGTGCCTTCGAACATTCCGGCCTGGAGCGCATACACCGCTCCTTCTGCCGCAATCACACCCAGAGTACCGGCAAAGAATCCCAACAGCGCGAATTCCAGCATGGTACTGCGTGCCAGCAATGACTGCTGGCCACCCAGGGTACGCAGCAATGCCCCTTCTCGCTGACGATCTCGCAGCGTAGCGCTGACAACCGCCGCCATTACCACCAGCGCCGCTGCCAGGATAAGCGCCAGGATGGCCTCAATGGCCTGAGTTACCTGCTGCACAATCTGCTGGATGCGATCAATGATATGATCTATCTCCAGCACCGAGACAGTCGGGAACTGGCGCGAGAAGTCGTTCAGAGCCAGTTTATTGTCCGTGTTCAGATAGAACGCGGTAATCCAGGTGGCGGGCATGTCAGTCAGACCGCCATCGGGCGGAAAGGCCATGTAGAAATTGGGTTTCATGCTGTCCCACTGCACAGTACGAATACTCGTGACTGGCTCGGTCACCTTGCTGGAGCCGATGGTGAAGGTCAGCCGATCACCCAGCTGCAAACCGAGTTTCTCCGCCAGCTCAGCTTCTACCGAAACCCCCTCGGTTTCGCCCGGCCCGAACCACTGGCCATCCACAATCCGGTTGTCTTCCGGCAGCTCCGCCATCCAGGTCAGATTCAGCTCCCGGTTCAGCGCACCAACCCGCTCATCCTTGCTGACCGCTTCTTTCACCGGCTCGCCGTTCAGTTCGGTCAGGCGACCGCGAACCATCGGATAAAGCGTCTCCAGGGGCGCGCCGCGAGTGGCCCAGAATTCCTCAACATCATCCACGGCATCCGGGGCAATGTTGATCAGGAAATGGTTTGGCGCGTCGTCCGGCAATTGGGCCTGCCAATCGTCCAGCAGCGAAGAACGCACCAACACCAGCGTGGCTGCGAGCATCAGAGTCATGGCAAAGACCGCCATCTGCGCCATACTGGCACGACGATGCCGATACAATCCCACCAGGGCCAGGCGCCAGGAATTACCGCCACCCTTTACTCTGCGCAGAAGGGCAACCATGCCCCAGCCCAGCAAGCCAAGCACACCCAGAAGCAGCACCAGCCCACCCAACAATGCAGCCACCAGCATCAGCTCACCGGCGTACATCCACACCAACCCGAACACGGCGACCACCGCCAGCAGGATATCCGGAATGGCTTCCCGGCCAGTCTCTCCGGGCTGGGAACGTAATACCCTCATGGCGGGAACGTTGCGCAGACGGCGAATGGGCGGATAGGCAAACGCAAACAGGGAGACCAGTGCCGTCAGCAAGGCGGGCGTCAATGCCGCCGGATCCAGATAAAAATCCACCGGCCGTTCCAGCACATCACTGAGCAAGCGCACCAACAGCCAGAACAGCGGCAACGCCACCGCCAGACCACCCAACACACCGACGATGCCCCACAGACTGAGGCGGCGCAGGTACAGTTCACCAATGCCACGACTGGATAATCCAAGGGTTTTCAGCAATGCCACCGTGTCCCTCTGGGATAGAGCGTATTGCCGGCTGGCTACAGCAACGGCTACCGCCGCCAACAACACCGCGAGACTGCCACCCAGCAGCAGGAAGCGTTCGGCCCGCTCCAGGGAGCGCGAGAAGGTTTCACCGTCTCGGACCCCTTCCCACTCGTGACTGGGCTCCAGCTGTGGTTCCAGCCACTGGTAGTAGTCGTCAAGCACACCTTCGTCGCCGGCAAACAGGTAGACGTATTCCACCCGGCTACCTTCCTGGACCACGCCGGTGGCGGCAACATCGTCCACATGCATCATCACCCTTGGCGCCAATGATGACAGCCGGAAGCCGCCGTCCGGCTCGCGGATCAATAAGCGGGTGATTTCCAGTTTAAGGTTGCCGACTTCCAGAGTATCGCCGATGTCCAGTTCGAGCAGACGCAGCAACCGTGGATTTACCCATACCTGGCCGGGGCCGGGGCCCTGACTGACAATCTGTCTCGGCTCTTCAGCACCGGGCTGGATCTCGATTTCGCCGCGCAACGGATATTCGTCGCTCACGGCTTTAACCGAGACCAGCTGAAACCCGCTTTCTCCGAAGACCATGGTGGAGAACTCCACCATGCGCCCGGTTTCGAGGCCTCGGGACTGGGCATCCTCTAACCATTCCAGAGGGATCGGACGGCCGTTCTCGGCTTCCAGTTGCCGGTCTGCCGCCAGAAAAGAACTGGCAGACGATACCAGGGTTCGCTGCAGCTGGCTTGCGAACAGCGCAATCGTGGCCACGGTGGCAACAGCAATAATCAGCGCAACCAGCACTACACGAACGTCACGTTCACGCCAGTCACGGCTCACGGACATGAGTTTTTTTGAGGCTCCCATCAGTGTGCCGGCCCCCCGGCCAGATCCGGCTCGGTCAGCATGCCCGCCTCGATGTGCAGTTGCCGGCCGCAACGTTCGGCAAGGTGTTCATCATGGGTAACCATCACCAGTGTGGTGCCCTGCTCCCGGTTCAGATCCATCAGCAAGTCAGACACCGCCTGCCCGGTCCGGTTATCCAGATTGCCCGTGGGCTCATCGGCAAACAGAATGGCGGGGTCAGAGGCAAAGGCACGCGCAATCGCTACCCGCTGCTGCTCGCCGCCGGACAACTGACGAGGAGTATGATTCAGCCGTTCACCCAAGCCTACCCGTTCAAGCAGCTCTCTGGCCCGCTGCTCCGGCGCTTCCATGCCGGCCAATTCCAGCGGCAGCATCACATTTTCCAGCGCGGTTAACGCCGGCAGCAACTGGAACGACTGGAACACAAACCCGACCCGACGGGCCCGGAGCTTGGCACGCTCGTCTTCACTCAGCTTGCTGATTACCGAGCCATCCAGCTCTACGGTACCTTCGGTGGGCGTGTCCAGGCCAGCAAGCAACCCAAGCAGCGTGGTTTTACCGGAACCAGACCGACCGACAATGGCTACGGACTCTCCCCGATTGATTTCCAGACTGACCCCCTGCAAGATCGTGAGCGTATCGGTTTCCAGGCTGACCCGATGGGTCAGATCAGACACCCGCAACATCGGGCTGCTATCGGTTTTAGTGAGATCCGTCATCTGGTTCACGGTTGCTCCGTTGTCTGTATTGTTGAATCTGTAAAGGGTATATGAATTTACTATGCATACGATATCGCTGTACGTCAGATCAATCGCACTCTCGGCCCTGCTTCTTATCGCCCTGCCTGTTCTGGCCAGCCAGAACACGGTGCTGGTACTGGGCGACAGCCTGAGTGCCGCCTATGGCGTACCCTCGGAAACCGCGTGGGTAGAGCTGCTGCGGGATCGCATCGAAAGCCAGGATCTGGACTGGACCGTGGTGAATGCCAGCATCAGCGGTGAAACCACCGACGGTGGCCTGCGGCGCCTGCCAGGCCTGCTGGAAGCCCACGACCCAACCATCGTCGTCATTGAGCTGGGCGGCAATGATGGTTTGCGAGGCTTCCCTCCCAACGTAATCGAATCCAACCTGGCGAACATGATCGAACAGGTGCGTGATACCGGCGCCACGCCTTTGCTGGTGGGCATGCAGATCCCGCCTAACTACGGCCAGCGCTACACCACCATGTTCGCCGATATCTTTCCGACACTGTCAGACCGCTACAATACCGTTCTGGTTCCCTTCTTTCTGGACGGCATTTACGATCAGGACGGGTTGATGCAAGGCGACGGCATTCATCCGACGGAAGAGGCACAACCCCGGCTGCTGGATAACATCTGGCCAAAGCTGGAACCGCTGCTGAACAATCAGGCCAGCAGCTGATAACTCAGATTACCTGCCGGACAAACCCTAAAGCTCGGCGTTCAGACCAGTAGTAACCGTCCCGGGCATGTTGGACAAACCCTACATGCCCACCCCACTTCGGGATTTCCATCTGGACGTAATGTCCCAATACCCGGCGACTGTCCGGAAAACAGCGGGCCGAAAGGAACGGGTCATCTGCTGCATTCACTACCAGAGCTGGCACCCGGATATCACTCAACCGAAACAGAGCAGAACACCGGGCCCAATAGTCGGCCGCGTCCTGGAACCCATGCAGCGGAGCCGTGTAACGATTATCGAATTCGTGAAAACTCCGGATATTTTCAAAACCGCTAACGTCTATCAGATCAGGGAACTTTTCAGATTTTTCCCGCATTTTGACCTGCAGATCGGTTAAAAATCGCTGCATGTAGATACGCCGGCTGGGCAGTGCGAGCACGTCCGCGCTGCCCGCCAGGTCCAGAGGCACGGAGTAGGTCACCGCACCGCTGATACGGCTGTCCACACGTTCGCCCTGCTCGCCCAGGTACAGCAGCGTGAGGTTGCCGCCCATACTGAAACCGGAAAGGAATAGGTTCTGATACCGCCGCCCCAGCGCATGACTGACGACGGCATGCAGATCCGAAGTGGCGCCACTGTGGTAGAAGCGCGGCTGATGGTTCATCACCCCGCCGCAAGACCGAAAGTTCCATGCCAGCACGTCCCAGCCATCTGCCATCAATGCCTTGGCCAGGCCCAGCACGTAAGGCCGTCGGCTGTGGCCTTCCAGCCCATGGGAAATCACCGCCAGCCGGTCACTGCCCTGGCGATACCAGTCCAGATGCAGCTCGTCGTCATCGTCGGTGGCGAGTATGTCGGTTTCCGGTTCCGGCAGGGTCACTTTCCGGAACAGGGTCGGCCACACCGACTGGATGTGGCCATTACGCAACCACACCGGCGGACGATAGGGTTCGAGCTTAGCTTTGTGCAAATTTTGACCTTTCATTTCAGGGGGTTGACGAACCTGATCAAAGTACTTAATATGCGCGCCACATTGATGCTGTTCCCCGATAGCTCAGTTGGTAGAGCAACGGACTGTTAATCCGTTTGTCGCTGGTTCGAGCCCAGCTCGGGGAGCCACTTATTTCGAAAGGCCGCTGATCAAACATCAGCGGCCTTTTCTTTTGGGCCTCAGAAAACCTCGGCCCGCTGCATGAACTCTCGCAATACCTGGAACAGCGTGTAGCCATCACGTGTACCGATCATTTCACGAATCGAGTGCATGGCAAACTGGGGCACGCCGATATCCAGCGTGGTCACGCCCAGATTTCCCGCAGTCAACGGCCCGATCGTGCTGCCACACCCCATGTCACTGCGCACCACAAACGTCTGGTGCGGCAAACCCAATTCATCGCTGATGTGACGATAAAGGGCGGCGGAACGGCTGTTGGTGGCGTAACGCTGATTGTGGTTTACCTTGATGACCGGCCCCCGATTGAGCAGCGGGCCATGATTCTCATCATGACGGTCCATGTAGTTTGGATGGATACCGTGGGCGTTATCCGCAGAAATCATCATGGAACGGGCAATGGCACGGGTTTTCCCGGCACCACACCAGCGGTCCAGCACCGCCGTCAGGAACGGCCCCTGGGCGCCCTCGGCGGACATGCTGCCCACTTCCTCATGGTCGTTACACACCAGCAGTGCCGGCTCATCATCGGAGGTTTCCAGCAAGGCCTGGAGGCCGATGTAACAACTGAGCAGGTTATCGAGCCGTGCGGAGGCCAGGAACTCTTCACGCAACCCCACCAGAGCCGCACCCTGGGCATCGTAGAAACTCAGTTCATAGCCCAGAATCTTCCTGGTCTGCAGTCCGGATTCTTTGGCAATCTGCTGTTTCAGCAACTCGGCAAAGGTGGTGGTATCCGTTTCCGGCACCTGCATGACCACTGGTGGAAGATCAGTCTGGGCGTTAACGGTGCGACTGCTGTTCGCCTCCCGGTCCAGATGGATGGCCAGGCTCGGAATGATCGCCACCGGCTTGCGGAAATTCACCAGGGTGTCCCGTACTTTGCCGTTGTCGTCCAATACCGTCACACGGCCGGCCAAAGAAAGATCCCGGTCAAACCAGGGGTTCAGCAATACGCCCCCATACACTTCCACACCCAACTGGAAAAAGCCCTTGCGGCGAATCTCAGGGTTCGGTTTGACCTTCAGGCAGGGGCTGTCGGTATGGGCTCCTACCATCCGGATGCCGGAACTGACCACATCCTTGGTGCCGGTACGAAAGGCAACAATAGACGAGCCATTACGGGTTACGTAGTAGCCCTGCTCTGGCTGCAACGACCATTCTTCGCGCTCGTCCAGCGGTTGAAATCCCGCTGCTTCAAGACGCGTTTGCATGGTATTGACCGCATGCCACGGAGTCGGAGAGGCATTCAAAAACTCAATCAAGTCTTTATTGAATTCAGTGTGTTCCATGATCTTCCTGATTGCATGATAATGGCCGCTACAGTATGGCATGAAGCCGCGTCTGCTCCTACCGGGTAAGCCGCGCACCGCCATAAGCACTCACCGAAGATTCCGGAGTTCACTGTGTCGCTACCCCGCTTTCTGGATATCGAATACTGCCAGACCGACGACGCCCTGTTTCCCACAGCCATCGCCTGGTCCCTTGCAGACGGCCAGATGAAAACCGTGGTAATTGCACCGGAGGATGTCTGGTTGCCCGAAGATGGCGACCTGGGCGACATCGACCTGCTGTATCTGGAAGAACAGGGGGTGCCCCTGCTGGAACTGGCCAGGGAACTGCACGAAGACCTGCCAGACCAGACCGTATACGTGGATGGACTGGATCCGGACGAAATCCTGATAGACCTGATCTTCAGTGCGGTTCGCCAGGAGGCCCCATTTGAAATCGCCCCCATTTCCGAGCTGATTACCGGCCTGAACAGCGAAGCACTGGAAGACCGCCGCCGGCAGTTGCTCTTTGATGAAGGGCTTGAACCGCAGCTGCCGGAAAACGGCGTATATTCCCTGCTGTTGCTGGCCCGTGAGGAAGGCTACCTGGAGGATTGAGGTCCGGCCCCTGATCACGGGGAACTGTGACATGAGTCCGCGTAACATTGCGTTACACAAGGCAGAATCGGGCGTCAGTACCGTTACTGACAGGAAGCCTGATAATAATGAACAAGGTCACACCCCGTTTCCTTACATTCAGCCTGATAGCGCTTGGCCTGTTTTCTTGCGCCGCCTTTGGCCAGGAGACCCCTCGCTCCGATAAACACTATGTCGGACTGTTGGCGACAGCCATTGAACACCGCTCCATCGGGCAATCCGACGAGGATGGCTGGGGCCAGGCAGCGACACTGGTGATTGGCGGCCACCTGAGCGACCTGATTCATGCAGAGGTGAGACTGGGTGGCGGCCTGGCAGACGCGGAGATTTCCCGTGGCGATCTGAGCCTGGCCGTCGACTACTTCGGCAGTTGGTACATGGGCCTGCACTACCCTATTGGTGAGCTTGGCAATGTCTATGCCCAGGCTGGCTTTACCCATGTCAGCGGGGAGGCAACCCTCGACAACCGGGATGCCGATGGCAATGCCCAGTTTCGGGATACCGAGGGGGATTACCCGGGCAGCAGCTTCAGCTTCAGCTGGCTGGCCGGCCTGGACCTGGAACTGATGGACAACATTTACCTGGTTTTCGAGGGCGGCAAACTGTTTGAAGACACTGACACCAGCGCCAATGCCTTCCAGTTCTCCTCTGGTATCCGTTACGAATTCTGATGCCGGATATGCCAGCACCGGTGGATTTTCGAATTGCGCTGAAAATCCTTGTCCAGAGTGCTGGCACTCACCTCTTTCACTTCGAATTCTGACTCCAGCGCCTCATCCAGCCTGAACTTGCGGAAATTATTGGAGAAGATCAGCAGCCCATCACTGGACAGCCGGGCCATGCACTGCCGCACCAGATCGGCATGATCGCGCTGAATATCGAGAACGCCCGCCATCCGGGCTGAGTTTGAGAAGGTGGGCGGATCCATGAAAATCAGATCAAAGGTCTGATTCGCGGTTTTTCGGTCCGCCAGCCAGGCAAGGCAGTCTGCCTGTTCGACGACGTGCTTGCGCGGATCCGCCGAGTTGAGAGCCAGGTTATCCTGAGCCCAGCTGACGTAGGTTCTGGACATATCCAGACTCAAGGAGCGGCTGGCTCCGCCAACCGCTGCATGAACAGTCGCTGCGCCGGTATAACAGAACAGGTTCAGAAAACGCTTGCCCCTGGCATGTTGCTGTATCCAGTGGCGTACCGGGCGATGATCCAGGAAAAGACCGGTATCCAGATAGTCTTTCAGGTTCACCTTCAGGGCGCAGCCATGTTCGTGCACGGTGAAGTACTCGCCGGTCGCCGCCTGTTTTTCATATTGCCGGGTACCGGTCTGGCGCTGACGTTGCTTGCACACCAGATCCTCCGGCGCGACCTCGAGCACTTCCGGGATCACCGCCATGGCTTCGGCAAGGCGCTCTCTGGCGGCCTTTTCGTCAACAGATTTCGGAGCCAGGTATTCCTGAACATGTACCCTCCCCTCGTAGATATCGATCGCCAGGGCATATTCCGGCATATCGGCATCGTACAGGCGGTAACAGCCAATGTTCTGCCTCCTGGCCCACTGGCCAATCGTTTTCAGATTCTTTTTCAGCCGGTTACGCAGCATGTCTGCCCGTTCGGCGTTGGCGATGCGGGGCATAATCTGCCCCGGCGCGGCCGGATCACGGGGCGTGCGGGCATTCTCCGGCTGTACTTCGAACAGCAACAGCTGCGCCGGCAGTCTGCCATTGAACAACTTGTACTGCTTGAAACTTCGCAAACCAAGAGACCTCCCGAACTCAGGCGCACCGGTGAACACCCCCAGGCGCCACCCGGTCAACTCCCTGGCCACAACCTCTCCAAGGCTCTGGTAAAGGGCCGCCAGCTCCTTGCGCTCACTTAACCGCTCGCCGTAAGGAGGGTTGGTCAGCACCAGGCCAGTATCGCTCCAGGTCTCCTGACGAGTGAATTCGGAGATCGGTCTGGCTTCCACGCGAACGATTCCTTCCAGGCCTGCACGCTGGATGTTTTTCTCTGCGGTCGCAATCACTCGACCATCCTGATCGAAGCCGCAGAAGGCGGGAATACGCCCCTGCTTGCCCTCATGGGCCCGGCGCTCCGCTTCCTGGCGCAGCGACAGCCAGAGCTCAGGCTGGTGCCCTGGCCACTTTTCGAACCCGAACCGCTCCTGCTTCCGCCCCGGCGCAATGTCCAGCGCCATCAACGCAGCTTCAACCACCAGCGTGCCGGAACCGCACATCGGGTCCACAAAGTCACCTCCGTTAGAGGCAATCTCTGGCCACCCGGCCCGCAGCAGCAACGCCGCCGCAAGGTTTTCTTTCAAGGGCGCAATCCCCTTGTCGGTTCTGTAGCCCCGCATGTGAAGGCTGTGGCCACTCAGATCAATCCCCAACGACAACCGGCCCCGGTTCAACCGCGCCGATACCGTGACATCCGGATCTTTGGGCGCGACCGAGGGCCTGGGTGCACCGGCCCCCCGGATACTGTCGACAATGCCGTCCTTCACTTTCTGGGCGCCAAACTGAGTATTCCGGATGGCTTCGTTCTGGCCGAGAAACGTTACCCGGAAGCTTCCTCCTGCGGGGATATGGGCCTGCCAGTCAAGATCCACCACGCCGGCGTAAAGTTCGTCGGCACTCCGGGCATCCACATCCGCCACATTCAGAATCACCCGGTTCGCCAGGCGCGACCACAGACACGCCCGGTAGCCACTCTCCAGTTCGCCCTCAACCCAGACACCGGCAGGCGCATTCCGCACAAAGTTCAGGCCGAATTCTTTCAATTCATCGGCCAGGAGGTACTCGACGCCTTTGGGGCAGGTTACGAAAAAGACATGTTTGGACAAGATCAACTCCTGGTTTTCTGAATAGGGCCGGTAAGTTTCCGGAATGGCAGTAAAAGCCTTTTAGCGACTGTCATCGTTATTTCACAAAAATATAAAAGAAGCGCCATATAGATGAAATAAATAGTGTACACCGGTGCGAGATTCGTCTTACCTTGTAGTTGACGCGTCGTTCCGGAGGCAGAATAAAAGTCTCCGTTAACAGGATCCTGACTGCTCTGACCGGAGCTGGCAATAGTGGGTTGTCCCGGAGAGGCTCCCGACTGCCAAGGTCACTGCAGATGTGTACACGCTTGTTCTGTTAATCCATCAGTGAGGAACGGCATGAAAAGACAGAAGAGAGACATGTACGCTCGTGCATTCAAGCGGGGTTATCTCGCTGGCGTGTCCGGCAAATCCAAAGACAGCTGC
>JAJUKC010000100.1 GCA_029264995.1 Marinobacter sp.
CAAAAACTGAACGGTTAATCAAACCGTCACAGGAGCCGGTTTACGCTGCGGCCCGGGATGGGCCGCCCCGGCGCCCACACAACAACACGATAATAAGGAAATCACCATGGAAGGTTTTCGTTACGCCACACTATTGTCTGCCCTCGTCCTTCTTTCCTCGTGCGGAGGAAGTGGCGGTGGCGGCTCAAGCAGCCCGGCAACTACCTGGCAAGCCGGCCAGTTCGCTGACGCCGGCCAATTCGCCAATCAGTGCCTCAGACCGCGCGGCGGCAACCAGTACCCCGATGTGGCGGGATCAGTCCTGGATGAAAACAACTGGTTGCGCGCCTGGAGCCACGAGACCTATCTCTGGTACGACGAGATCCTGGATCGCAATCCTGGCAATTACGATAACCCGCTGGCTTATTTCGACCTGTTGAAAACGGAAGCCATCACCGCCAGCGGCACGCCGAAGGATCAATTTCATTTCACCATGCCCAGCGACGAATGGAACGCGCAATCCCAATCCGGCGTGGCACTGGGTTACGGCATGCAGTGGGTGATCGTCGATCCCGACCTGCCACGGGACGTTCGGGTGGCCTATCACGATCAGCAAGACCGCCCCGGCCTGCCGCCACGAGGTGCCCGGATTTTGTCCGTCGACGGCGTCAGCATGGAATGGAGCAATGACGTGGATACGCTGAACGCGGGCTTGTTTCCCACCCAAGAAGACGAGCAACATGAGTTCAAGTTCGCATATCCCGATGACAGCCTGCATACCATCATGCTTACCGCCGAAGCCATCACCTCCGAGCCGGTACAGAAAGTAAAAGTGCTGACCAGCACCGGCGGCAAACGAGTGGGCTACATGCTGTTCAACGACCACATCGCCACCGCGGAGAAAGCGCTAAGGGACGCTGTTGAGCAGTTGCAACAAGGCAATGGCATCGACGATCTGGTACTGGACCTGCGCTATAACGGCGGAGGTTATCTGGCGCTGGCCAGTCAGCTTTCATACATGATCGCCGGTCCTGAACAGACCGCCGGTCAGGCTTTCGAAATCTCCCGGTTCAATGATCAGCATCCGCAAACCAACCCGGTCACAGGCCAGCCCCTGACTGCGACACCGTTCTACAACATCACCCTGGGCTTCTCGGTTCCGGCCGAAGAGCCGTTGCCCAGTCTGAACCTGCCGCGAGTGTTCGTACTCACTGGCGCCACTACTTGCTCCGCCAGCGAATCCCTCATCAACGGGTTACGCGGAGTGAATGTTGAGGTGATTCAGATCGGCGATCGCACCTGCGGCAAACCCTACGGGTTCTATCCCACCGACAATTGCGGCACCACCTACTTCACGATCCAGTTCCAGGGCGTCAATGCCAAGGGCTTCGGTGATTACCCGGACGGCTTCGTACCCGGTAACGACAACGGCCAGGCCGGAGTGCAGGGTTGCCAGGTGGCGGACGATTACGATCATGATCTTGGCGACATCGATGAAGCACGCCTGGCCACGGCGCTGCACTACATCGACAATGGGTATTGCCAACCATCGGCGAGCCGCCAGTCCTTGCGCCAATCGTTGACCGCGCCGCCCATCGGCGATGGCCGTGTCCACAAGGCACCGTGGCGCGAAAACCGCATAATGACTCCGACCCGGTGATACCATGAGCCCTGCGAAAACAACACTGGCACTGGGCATTCTGGTACTGCTCTGTGCCTGCCAGTCACAACCGGCGGTCGGCGAGACTCCGGCGCTGCTGTCCGGCACGAAAGCGGACCACAAGGAACTGCGGGAAAAGATCCAGGACGCCCTGTCGGCGGACAGACCGGTCCTGTTGGCCGATGACGCGCTCACGCGAGACAGCCTGCTGGTGATCGAGCGCGCTTCGCCTCGGGATTTGAGGCATCCGCCGCTGAATGGTCGGAACCTGCAACGGCCGGAGACTTTCCGGCTATTGCTCGATAACGAACGCTGCTGGCTGGAACGGCTTGGCGACGGTAAACGATGGGAGATGGTGGAAGCCTCCTGCATCCCTGCCCCCGGCCGCTGACCAGCGATAGGAGAGCACCACCATGACCGACATTTTTCGGGATCGTCTGACCCTGGACATCGCCGATCACGTCGCCACCGTCACCCTGGCGCGGGCGGAAAAATACAATGGCCTGGATCTGGAGATGCTTCAGGCCCTGGTCGATTGCGCGAAAAAACTGAGGAAGAACCGCCAGGTGCGGGTGGTCATTCTGAAGGGGGATGGCAAAGCATTCTGCGCCGGCCTGGATTTTGGCCGCGTCACCAAGACTCCGATGAAGATGCTGCTCGCCTTCACCCGCTTCGGCATCAAGAAAACCAATCTGTTCCAGCAAGCCTGCTGGGCCTGGCGGCAATTACCCATGCCGGTCATCGCGGTGACGCATGGCTACTGCTACGGCGGCGGCCTGCAACTGGCGCTGGCCGCGGACTTCCGTATCGCCACGCCGGATTGCGAATTCTCGGTAATGGAAATCAAATGGGGACTGATCCCGGACATGACCGGCACCGTCACCCTGCGCGAGCTGTTACCCCTGGACGTGGCCAAGGAACTGACCATGACCGGCCGCCGCTTCGACGCCCTTGAGGCGGAGCGCCTGCACCTGGTCACCCGGGTTTCCGAGACGCCTGAGCAGACCGCCCGGGAACTGGCCGAGGCGCTGCTGGAACGGTCCCCGGATGCCGTCAGTGCCGCCAAGGCCTTGTTCCATGACACTTGGAATGCCCCGGAGGAACAGGCCTTTCTGCGCGAATCCCGGCTGCAGTTCAAACTGTTGCGCAGCCGTAATCAACGCACGGCAATGAACGCCAATTTCAAGAAGGAAACACCGCGGTTTGGGCCGCGACAGCGGGATTACTGAATCGGCTCACGGGACAATCCTCAAACGGTGACCGAAGCCACCGCGCGAGTGACCGCGTCGATGACGAAATGGCGGACGTCATCGCTGCCGTAACTGCCCTGGTGGTCATGCCCCGCCGTCACGCACAGAACCTTCGGATTGGCCCGATACACACCGGCGGCACCCTGATCGGCAGGCACGGTACCATCGCCTGGATCGGCGGCGGGCTCGATTTCGCATCGCACCTGTTCATTGAGTCCATCATCCACACTGCGGGTCGGCCGCCCACCCCACTGATAAGTCACCGCCCAGTCGGCGGGATCATTGGCAATCGGTTCGCCCGGGCGCTTTTGCCAGGCCTGGGCAAGATTCCCCGGGCCACCCCGCATGGCCTCCATGGCCGTCGCCGTCCAGGTTATCGTGCCCCAGATTTTTTGCTCACCGTCGCGACCATAATGGGCATAGGTTTCAGGATGAAAGCCGGTATTGCCCAGTGTGGCGTGGTACCCTTGCGCTTTCGCCAACGCTTTGACGTGATTGGCCAACGAATCCGGCTGTTGGGCAGGGTTCAGCCAATCCGGATTGATGGCACGCCACCATTCCCGACCCGCCCGATAAATGTCGTCATAGGGGTTCCCCGACTCCGGCAGGCTTTTCAGGGTCCCCCCGGCGGCGGCTTTGATGAACAGCCAGGGGCGCCCGCCGTTGTACAGCTGATTGGGGGCCAGCTCCAGCGGGCCGGGAGCGTGCCCCAGGACCGGCGTCGTTTCCTGTGCCGTCGCGCCGAGGACCTGAGCGGTCATATAGCCCTCTATACTGCCAAGAATGCCTTCCCCTTCCCCGAATCCGCCGCCGATGAGCCGCTTATAGAACAAGGCCGCGCCGTCGGTGGGCATCACGCCGTGAATCACGGCAAGAATGCTGTCTCTGGCACCAGAGGCCTCCGATGCCGCACGGGCCACCAGCCCCCCCATGGAATGGGTCACCACTATCACTTTTTCACAGACATGGCGTTCCTGATACTGCTGGATAATAGCCTCAATCCCCCGTGCGACCTCTTCACCGGAGTCCAGGTTGGAGTTAAGCCAGTTGTAGCCCAGGGCGTGGACGGGAAAATAGATATCGAGCAGCTTGTTTATCTGTTCCTCACTCAGAGGACTGGCGCCCCCCGCTATACCGGGAGGAACGGCGCCACACATCCGCAACAGCTCATTCAACACCGCATTGGGGCTGCCGGATTCCATGGCCCCACCGTTCAATTGCTCCTCGAGCCAGTCGACAAAGGGCCCGTACGAATACCAACTTATCTGCCCCCAGCCACGTGCACGCGCTTTTGCCAACGGCAATTCAGAGAGCTCCGTTCGTCCGGACGGCGTGGAGTGGACGGAGCCCATCGCGCCCGGATGATGATTCTCCCCTTCGGCGATAAGCCCTCTATCATCGACTTCCACGTTTTCACGATTCAGCAGAAGTTGCCGTTCCGCCGGCCCCCGTCCCAACCAGTCAAATGGCCCTTCACTCAGGCTGAACTTAACTGCCTTGTCCACGTCCCAGACACGATCCCCCGCACGGGCAAGCCGGCGTCTGACCGGTTTCCCTCGGACCACGGCATTCAGTTGTATGTCCCGCTTCGCGCGCAGGTTGGAGCCCATGACCCCCGGCAAAAAGACAATGGGCACCGCCACCGCCGGCGGCGCCACCACTTCATCAGCCGTATCATCCGATGCGGATGACATGGAATGGGATGAAGCGGTTACGCCATCTTCATCCAGAGAAGTTCCAACCCGACGCGTCTCTACCATAGTCAACATTCCCTGTTTTCAGCACAAACCACGCGACCATCAAGGCCCTCAAAATTCCACGGACGCCAATACGGCATCCCACAGTGCGTACATTCGCTCTTCCGATGACGCCGTCAGTTCCTTGTCCCTGGTGTTCATCTCCACCATCGCGCTCTGGCCGGACAGCGATTCATCCATCCAAAGAAAGGTGTAGAGCACCTCGCCATTATTCAGTTCTTTCTTCCATGCCGCTTCGCTTCCTTTCACTCCCGCCAGATCACGGCCGCCTTTCCTCAGCACCTCGAACTGCTTCGGGTAGTCCGGCTCATTTCTGATATCCGGGTAGGCTTCCGCCTGTCGCTGGTACTTCTCTTGCTCCAATTCCAGGCTGCCGGTGGCGGTGGAGAGGCGCTCATCCAGACCTTTTGTATCCTGAACGTTATCGCTACTGCCAAGTTTGGCGTAGCTCACATACAGATCCCAGCCCGACTGTCCGGGAACGGACACCGTCACGTCCGTCGCCACATCAATGCCGTCATCGGACAGAGAAGCGCCATCGACGCAAAACCCGTTCGAGCTGGATTCCCCCGGTTGCCGCAAGGAGAATTTCGAGAATACTCGGGAGAAGGTTTCCAGTTCCCGCTCCACCTTCCCGAAGTGGGAGCCGGAATCGAGAAAATACCCCCGTCCGCCCCCTTGACCATCCCCTACCCACAGGTAGCGTTCCATTTCCACCACTTCGGTTTGGAACGCATCCTCCCGATACAGCAAAATGGCGCCATTCTTCTCATATTCGTGAAACGCCACCAACCGGTTCGGCTCGGAATTGTGGGGCAACGCGGCCACTTCCTTTTTTCTTGCCTGAACATAGTCCGCGAAAGCGCCTTCGCTTAACCCTTTAAGCCGTTTCAGTTCGGCGCCATCCACCGTGGCATTCCAGGATCTCGCGCCCTTTTCCGGCAGCCCGACACGCATGTGCCCCACGCATTCAACGACCAGGGGAATTTGATTCATAAACGCATAGTCCTTGGTTTCACCTTCGGATGGCCCACAACCGGCCAGCAGTTGCGTCAGTGCTGTCGCCACCAGTCCCAAAGCAGACTTTCTCATAACGTCTCCGCACCGATCATCTCGTTACCCTCAGCCTTTACTCGGCCCAAGGAGACGCATGCTGTATTTTTCAAGCGCGTTCGCACTCTGTACCTCGGCCCAACCATCCGCATCGGTCACGCCCTGTATCCTGGCGCCGTCGGCACGCACTATTTCGTAGCGGTAGTTCTTCGCCGGCGCGCCGCTTGGCATGCTGACACGCACCTTCTTGTTGAATTGAGTGTTCGGCCAGCTGTTCATCTCCCGGCTCAATTGGGTCCCCCCCAGGAACGACTTCTTGCCGGCTTCCACCTTGATTTCGCCGGGGCAACTGACGATCAGGTCGCCGCCTTCCAGGGTCAGCCGGGCACCGGCGCTGGTGGCCAGGTGCAGGGACTGTCCGGCGGCCAGTTCCAGCGGGCCGTTGGCGCTGGTGATGTTGAGGTCATCGCGGCTTTGCACGCGCAGGCGTTCATGCTGGGCTTCGAAACGGACCTCGCCTTCGGCGCTGACCAGGGTCAGCGCATCGCCATCAACACCCTCGGCGGCGGCGAGCAGCCCCAGGGACTGGCCGCTGTGCAGACGCAAATCGCCACCCACCGCCAGGTTGCTGTCCTGCCCGCTGGCCAGAGCCAGGGTCTCGGCGCTGCTCCAGGTCAGACTCTGGCCTGCCAGCAACCCGATGCCGGCAGGGGCCGTTAACCCCAACAAGGCATGGCTGCTGTGGGGCACCCGGTCATTGCCGCCGCTGGTGTTGTGCTGGGGCGCCTCTCCCAGAGCCGCGCCGCAATCGACGCCGGTAACCCGGGTTGAAGTGCTGGTATAAAGGGCGTTCAGAGGCGCTTCCTGATCGATCAGCCAGGAGGCGCCGGAACGGTCGGAGCCTTCGGCGGCGGCCAGCACCGCGGTGCCGTGGCGGGCACAGGCCTGGGACAGGGTTTGTCCGAGTTGCCGCAGGTGATCCAGCAGAGCGGCGGCTTCTTCCATATCGCCGGCGGGAGCATCGGGGTCATCCCGCCCCCAAGCGCTGAGCCACAATCCCCGCTCGGCCCGGACCGCTCCCCACTCATCGGTTCTCAACTCCAGCCCTTCGCCCCGGAAGCTGCCGCGATAATTGCCGGCCTGGTGGATCAGGTGACCGAGGTTGAGCTGGCTGTCGCCATGACTGCTGGCCAGTTGCAGCCGCAACTGGTCGTCACTGTCGTCGAAGACCAGTCGGTTATAGCCGTCTCCACCCCACTCCTTGGACTGCACGCCC